>NZ_JALCZC010000004.1:0-133287 GCF_022690805.1 Anaeromyxobacter sp. SG66 | reverse complement strand
CGCCGCAGCTCGGCGGCCTCGTGCAGCGCGTCGCCCCCGGCCGGCACGCCGCGGTAGCGCGCCGCGAACGCCTCCAGCCGCGCGGCGGCCTCGGCGGGCGGCAGCCCCTTCCCCTCGGCGCGCACGCCCTCGAGGTCGCGGCGCGCGAGCGTGTCCGCGTCCTCGACCGACATCTCCTGCCCGTTCACCACCACCCGCTTCGGGCAGGCAGCGAGGGCGAGGAACAGGAAAGCGAGCACCTTCCGGGCGACGAAGCGCATGGGAACCCCGATCTACTGCGGAACCCGCAGGGTGGGAACAGATTCCCCCGGCTCGGCGCACGATCCCGGGCCTGCGGCGGGCGTCCTCGCTCCTTGCGCCTGCGGCGCACTGCCAGGCGCCGCTGGGCGCGGCTCCCGTCGGAGGAGCGCCTAGGCGCGCGTCGCTGCGGGTACCCGCCTCGGCTCCGGGCTCGTGCGCCTTGGAAAGTTACCCCTTCGCGTCGCGCAGGAGATCGCCGACCTTCTGCCAGAAGCTGCGCGCCTGGGGGTGCGTGTCCTCGCCCGAGATCGCGGCGAAGCGCTCGAGCAGCTCGCGCTGCTCCTTGGTGAGGTGGGTCGGGGTCTCGACGAGGAGCCGCACGTGCTCGTCGCCGCGCCCGCCGCCGGACAGGGCGGGGATCCCCTTCCCCTTCAGGCGGAACACCTTCCCGCTCTGCGTGCCGGCCGGGACCTTGAGCTTCGCCGGCCCGTCGAGGGTGGGGACGTCGATGGTCGCGCCGAGCGCCGCCTGCGTGAAGGAGATCGGCATCTCGCAGAGGACCTCGGTGTCCTCGCGCGAGAAGATCGGGTGATCGCGCACCTGCAGCACGACGTAGAGATCGCCGGGGCTGCCGCCCGCGACCGGCGCGGGCTCGCCCTCGCCGGAGAGCTTGAGGCGCGTGCCGGTGTCCACGCCCGGCGGGACCTTCACCTCGACGGTCGCCTCCTCGCGCAGCGCGCCCTGCCCGGCGCAGGCCGGGCACTTGTCGACGATGACGCGGCCCGAGCCCTGGCAGTGGTGGCAGGTGCGGGCGATAGAGAAGAAGCCCTGGGTGAGGCGGATCTCGCCGGCGCCGCCGCAGGTCGGGCAGGTCTTCGGGCCGGTGCCCGGCTTCGCGCCGGAGCCGTGGCAGGTCTCGCACGCCTTCGGGCGCGGGATGGTGATGCGGGCGACCGTGCCGAACGCCGCCTCCTCGAAGCCGATCTCGAGGTGGTAGCGGAGGTCCGAGCCCCGGGTGCGCTGGCGCTGCCGCCGCCCGCCCGCGCCCCCGCCGAACATCTCCCCGAAGATGTCGCCGAAGATGTCGTTGATGCTGGCGCCGCCGCCGAAGGGGAACCCCTCCGCGCCGGGCATGCCGCCGTTCGTGTGCCCGAACCGGTCGTAGCGGGCCCGCTTGTCGGGATCCGAGAGGACCGAGTAGGCCTCGGACGCCTCCTTGAACTGCTCCTCGGCGTGCTTGTCGCCCGGGTTCTTGTCCGGGTGGAGCTTGTGGGCGAGCCTCCGGTACGCGGTCTTGATCGCCTGCTCGTCCGCGGCGCGCTCGACGCCGAGGACATCGTAGTAGTCTCGCTTATCCACGTGTTTTCGCGCCCTTCCGCAGCGGACCACCCGCGCCGGCGGCAATATAACGCACGCGGCGGGGCTGACAATTCGGCCCGGCCGATCTCGCCCGCCGGCGCGCTACGGGGCGCGCCGCCTCGCGTCCCGGGGGCTCCGGGCGACGCTCGGCGGAGCGGCTAGCTGCCGCCCCCCTGCTGCGCGTAGATCGCGTCCGCGATGCGGTAGGCGCTGCCCTCGAGCCGGCCGAGCGCCTCCTTCACGGCGGCGGCGTCGCCGCCCTCGAGCGTCGCCTTGAGCGCGTCGAGGTCGGCGCGGATCTCGGCGAGGTCGCCCTCGGCGAGGGCGCTCGCGTACTCCTCGAGGCTCTTCTCGGTCGTGTAGATGAGCCCCTCGGCGTTGTTCTTTAGGTCCGCGAGCTCCTTCTTCACCACGTCGTCCGCGCGGTTCGCCTCGGCGTCGCGGATCATCCGCTGGATCTCCTCCTCGCTGAGGCCGGAGGAGCCGGTGATGCGGATCTGCTGCTGCTTGCCGGTGCCGAGGTCCTTCGCCGATACGTGCACGATCCCGTTCGCGTCGATGTCGAAGGTGACCTCGATCTGCGGCACGCCGCGGGGCGCGGGCGGGATGCCCACGAGCTCGAAGCGCGCGAGGGTCTTGTCGTCGGCGGCCATGCCGCGCTCGCCCTGCAGCACGTGGACGGAGACGAGGGGCTGGTTGTCGACCGCGGTGGAGAACACCTGCGACTTCTTGCAGGGGACGGTGGTGTTCTTGTCGATGATCTTCGTGAACACGCCGCCGGCGGTCTCGACGCCGAGCGAGAGGGGCGTCACGTCGAGGAGGAGGACGTCCTTCACCTCGCCCTTGAGGACGCCGCCCTGGATGGCCGCCCCGACCGCGACGACCTCGTCCGGGTTCACGCCCTTGTGCGGCTCCTTGCCGAAGAAGCGCTTCACGACCTCCTGCACCTTCGGCATGCGGGTCATGCCGCCGACCAGGATGACCGTGTCGATCTGCTGGACGGTGACGCCCGCGTCCTTGAGGGCGGTGCGGCACGGCTCGAGCGTCCGCTCGATGAGATCGCCGCACAGCTCCTCGAGCGTGGCGCGGTCGAGGGTCTCGGCGAGGTGCTTCGGGCCGCTCGCGTCGGCGGTGATGAACGGGAGGTTCACCTCCGTCTCGGTCGCGCTCGAGAGCTCGTGCTTCGCCCGCTCCGCGGCCTCCTTGAGGCGCTGCAGCGCCATGCGGTCGCGCGTGAGGTCGATGCCGGTCTGCTCGCGGAAGCGCCGCGAGAGCCAGTCGATGAGCCGCTGGTCGAAGTCCTCGCCGCCGAGGAAGGTGTCGCCGTTCGTCGCCTTCACCTCGAAAACGCCGAGGTTGAGCTCGAGGACGGTGATGTCGAAGGTGCCGCCGCCGAGGTCGTACACCGCCACCCGCTCGGTGGCGCCCGCCTTCTGCTTGTCGATGCCGTAGGCGAGGGCGGCGGCGGTGGGCTCGTTGATGATGCGGAGCACGTCGAGGCCCGCGATGCGGCCGCCGTCCTTCGTGGCCTGGCGCTGGGCGTCGTTGAAGTAGGCCGGGCAGGTGACGATCGCCTCGGTGACCGCCTCGCCGAGGTAGTCCTCCGCGGTCTGCTTCATCTTCGCGAGCACCATCGCGGAGATCTCGGCGGGCGAGAAGGACCTGCCGCTCGCCTCCACCCAGGCGTCGCCGTTGCCGGCCGCCACGATCCGGTACGGCACGAGCCCCGCCGAGCGCGCCACCTCGGGATCCTGGAACTTGCGGCCGATGAGCCGCTTCACGACGTACACCGTCGACTCGGGGTTGGTGATGGCCTGCCGCTTCGCGATCTGGCCGACGAGCCGCTCGCCGCCCTCCGTGAACGCGACCATCGACGGCGTCGTGCGCGAGCCCTCGCTGTTCGGGATGACGACGGCGTCGCCGCCCTCCATCACCGCGACGCAGGAGTTCGTCGTGCCGAGGTCGATGCCGATCACCTTCCCCATCGATCGATCACCCTTCCTTCGGACCCGCGGCCGGGGGCGGCGCGGCGATCGCCACGCCCACCATGGCCGGCCGGACGAGCCGGTCGTGGAGCTTGAAGCCGCGCGCGTGCTCGAGGACCACCGTCCCCGGCGGCGAGGCGTCGGTGGGCACCTGCAGCAGCGCCTCGTGCACGGCCGGATCGAAGCGCTCGCCCATGGCGCTGAAGGCGCTCACGCCGTGCCTCGCGAGCGCCTGCTCGAAGCTGGTCCGCACGAGCCGCACGCCCTTGGCGAGCGCGTCGTCCTCCGTCGCCGCGGCGAGCGCGCGGTCGAGCCCGTCGAGCACGGGCAGCACGTCCTTCACCACCCGCTCGATCCCGAAGCGCTGCACCTCGTCGCGCTCCCGCGCCGCGCGCTTCTTGTAGTTCTCGAGGTCGGCGGCGGCGCGGAGCAGCTTCTCGTGCTCGGCCCGGAGCTTGTCGAGCACCTCCCGTCCCTTCGCCTGGGAGAGCTCGAGCTCGGCCCGGAGCCGCTCGACCTCGCCCGGCTCGGCGGCGGCGCCCTCCACCTCGAGCGGCGCCGCCTCGGCCTGGGGCTCGCCGCCCGAGATCCGCTCGACGGAGCGGAGCGCCTCCTCGACCGCGTCGAGGGGGATGTCCGCCCGGAAGGCACCTTTGTCGTGGGTGTCGGCCATCGCTCGCGATCGGGGGTTCGAAGGGGCGAGCGACGCCGCGGCACGCCTCGCGCCGCGCGCGCGCGCTCGCGGCCATCATGGCACGGGCCCGACGGGCGGAACAAGGATCGCGCGGCGACGGAGCGCGCCCGGCCCGCGGCCCGTGTACGCCGCTCCCGCTACCCGTCCGACAGGGCCGCGAGGGCGCGCGAGATGTGGCGCGCGGTGAGATCCACGAGCGGTATGACGCGCGCGTAGTTCATGCGCGTGGGGCCCACCACCGCGAGCGTGCCGAGCACGTGATCGCCGCGCCCGTACGGCGCCGCGATGACCGAGACGTCCGGCACCGCCGCGAACTCGCTCTCCGCGCCGATGAAGATCTGCACCTCCTGCGAGGTGAGCACGCGGTCGAGCACCCGCAGGATGCGATCCTTCTCGGCGAACGCCTTGAGCAGCGCCCGCGCCTTGCGCACGTTCGCGAACTCCGGCGCGTCGAGGAAGCTCTCCTCGCCGTCGACGAGCACCCGCTCCTCGTTCGGCGCGAAGGACTGCTCGGCGAGCGAGAGCGCCTTCTGGAGGAGGTCGTGCAGCGCGCTCTGGTCGGCGCGCATGTCGGAGAGGATCTGCTCGCGCACCGCCGGGAGCGTCTCCGCCGCGGCCGCGAGCGCCTGGATCTTCTCGTTCAGGTAGTGCGCGGCGCGCTCGAGGTCCGCCGCGGCCATGGGGAACTCGAGCTGCACGAGCTTGTTCGTGACGATCCCCGCCTCCGAGACGAACACGGCGAGGACCCGGTTCTCGCGCAGCCGCACGAACTCCACCTGGCGGACGGGATCGACCCGGGGCCGCGGCGTCGTGACCACGCCGGCGTGGTGCGAGAGCGAGTGGAGCAGGTCGGCGGTGCTCTCGAGGAGCTGGCCCACGTCGTTCGCGGCGTGGGCGAGCCGCTCGATGCGGTCGCGGTCCTGCGCCGAGGGCGGGCGCATCTTGAGGAGCGAGTCGACGTAGAGCCGGTAGCCCCGCTCGGTGGGGATCCGCCCGGAGGAGGCGTGCGGCTTCTCGAGGAAGCCGAGCTCCTCGAGATCGCCCATCACCGACCGCACCGTGGCGGGAGAGCAGTCGAGCTCGTGGCGTGCGAGGAGCGGCTGGCTCGCGACCGGCTCGCCGGTCTGGATGTAGTCCTGGACCAGCGCGCGGAGGATCTCGCGCTCGCGTTTGTCCAGCTCGCCTGTGGGCCCCGGCATCGGTCTCCGCCTACTCGCCGGCGAGGTGCCTCTCCGCCGCGGCCGCGAGGGCCGCGAAGCGGCTCCCGGAGAGCTCCCGCCAGCGCGCGCCCGCGAGCGCTCGATCGCCCGACGCCTGGGCGACGAGCCCCTCGAGGTGAACGCGCTCCTCGGGGTAGACGTAAGCGAACGCTGCCCGCGCCGCACCCCCGTCGTCGAGCCGCAGGGCCTCGGCGAGGGCCGCGCGCGTGGCCTCCTGCTCGCCGCGTCCGTCGGCGAGCAGCGCGAGCGCGTACCAGGGCTCGGGGCGCGCCGGGTCGATGGCGCGCGCGGTCTCGAGGTAGGCCTCGGCGGCGGAGACGTACCCCTCGGCCGCGTAGAGCTCGCCGAGGTTCACGAGCGCCGCCTGCTGCTCCCGGGGCCTGCCGCTCGCGACCACCTCGTCGAGCAGCCGGCGCGCCGCGTCGGCGTGCCCCTCGAGCAGGTAGCTCACCGCGAGGTCGTTGAGCGCGGCCAGGCGATCGGGATCCTGGGCGAGCGACGCCTCGAAGGACGCGCGGGCACCCGCGAGGTCGCCCGCCCGGACGCGCTCAGAGCCGGCGCCCGGCGGGCTCGCGAGCGTGGCGAGCATGGGCGCCGCGTCCTCGCGAGCGGCCGGGCGAGGCTCCGCCCCGCCGCACGCAGCGAGGGCGAGCGACGCGAGGGCCGCAGCGATGGAGGAGCGGGAGATCGGTGGCCGCACGGGTGCCTCTAAGGCGTTCCAGGGCTGGTCCGAGTGTAGCGGTGCCCCAGAGGCCGATCAAGGAAGCAGGTGGCGCAGCGGGCGCGGCGGGATGGGGGGAGTTAGGATCAGGGCGAGGCGTCGGGCACGGCGAGGATCGGCGTGAACGCTCCCCCGAAGTCGCGAACGCTCCCCACGGGGGCGAGCGACTGCGGCGGCGCGAGCACGGCGAAGGTCGTCCGTTGAGCCCGGCGCCTCTTCTTTTCGACCGCGTCCCGAGCGGGCATGAAACGCGCGCGCCCCCAGGCGGCGTCGCAAGTAAGATGCCGCCCCCGAGCCGATCGCCGTGATCACGACGAAGCCTTCCTCAGACGAGACTGCCCCGACCGACGCGCGCGCCCGCGTCCGCCGTGCCCTCGAGACCCACCGGCGCGCCGACGTGGTGGGCGTCGCCGGCGCCGCCCGCGGATACCTCGTGCGGGAGCTCCTCGCGCCGGGCCCCGCGCGGGCGCGCGCGGTCCTCGCGGTCGCACCCGATGAGGAGGACGCGGACGGGCTCGCGCGCGACCTCGCCTTCTTCCTCGGGCGGGACGCCGTCGTGCGCGTCCCGTCCGACGCGGTGCTGCCCTACGACGACCTGTCGCCGGACCGCGGCGTGGAGATGGAGCGGCTCTCCGCGCTCGCGAAGCTCCATGTCGCCCCGGATGCCGTGAAGGCGGTGGTGGTCTCGGCGCGCGCGCTCGCGCGCCGCATGGTGCCGCGCCGCGTGTTCGAGGCGGGGGCGGACCTCCTCGGCAAGGGCGTCTCGATCGAGCGCGAGGCGCTCGCCGCGAAGCTCGTGCTGCTCGGCTTCACCCGCACGCCCCTCGTCGAGGACCCCGGCACGTTCGCCGTCCGCGGCGGCATCGTCGACCTGTGGAGCCCGGCCGACGCGGCGCCCGTGCGGCTCGAGTTCTTCGGCGACGAGATCGAGAGCTGCCGCGCCTTCGACCCGCAGACCCAGCGCAGCGAGGGCGACGTGGCGGAGGTGCTCCTCTCCCCGGCGCGCGAGGCGCTCTTCTCCGACGAGGGGAAGGAGGCGGCCAAGGCGGCGGTGCGCGAGGCGGCCGAGCGCGTGAACCGCCCCACCTCGCGCGTGCGCGAGGTGCTCGACGCGATCGACGCCGGCACCCCGTTCTTCGGCATGGAGGCGCTCCTCCCCGGCTTCCACCCCGGGGGGCTCGGCACGCTCCTCGACTACCTGCCCCCGGGCACCCTCGCCTACGTGGACGACGCGGGCGGCGTGGAGGAGGCGCTCCAGGAGCTCGACCTGGAGCTCGCCCGCGAGCACGAGGCCGCGCTGCGCCGCGAGGAGCTGGCCCTCCCGCCACAGGCGCACTTCCTCCCCGCAGCCGAGGCGCTCGCCGCGCTCGCGGCGCGGCCGGTGGTGCGCCGCCACGGGGTGTGGCTCGGGACGGCGGAGCCCGTCCGCTTCTCGCTCTCGGACACGCACGCCATCCGCGGGGAAATCGAGGCCGCCCACGGCGACGAGGGCGCGCTCGCCCCGCTCACCCGCCGCCTCGACGAGTGGCGCCGGCGGGGCATCGCGGCCGTGGTCGCCTGCGGCTCGCCCTCCACCGCGGACCGGCTCCGCCGGCTCCTCGAGGATCGGCGCCAGGCGCTGCGCGCGCACGAGGGCCCTCCCGGCGATCCGCGCGCGATCTTCGACCCCGCCATCCACGCCCACGTCTTCCAGGGCGAGATCTCGCAGGGCTTCGTGGACGGCGAGGCGGGGCTCGCGGTCGTCGCGGACGAGGAGATCTTCGGCCGGCGGGTGCGCAAGAAGGCGCGGCGCACCAAGGAGGAGAACGCCTTCGCGGCGGCCTTCCGCGAGCTCAACGACGGCGACCTCGTCGTCCACGTCGAGCACGGCATCGCCCGCTACCTCGGCCTCACCAAGATGCAGATCCGCGGGGTGGAGGGCGACTTCCTCGTCCTCGCCTACGACGGCGCCGACCGGCTCTACCTGCCGGTCGCGAAGCTGCGCCAGGTGCAGAAGTTCACCGGCGCCTCGCCGGAGTCGGTCCGGCTCGACCGGCTCGGCGGGCAGTCCTTCGCGCTCCGCAAGGCGCGGGTGAAGGAGCAGCTCCTCAAGATGGCGGCGGAGCTGCTCGACATCTACGCCGCCCGCGCGGCGCACCCGGGCTTCCAGTTCGCCGAGCCGGACGGCGTCTTCCGCGAGTTCGAGGCGGAGTTCCCCTGGGAGGAGACGCCCGACCAGGCGAAGGCCATCGCGGACGTGGTGCGCGACATGCGCAAGCAGCGCAGCGGCGAAGCGGCCTCGGCGCCGATGGACCGCCTTGTGTGCGGCGACGTCGGCTACGGCAAGACCGAGGTGGCGATGCGCGCCGCCATGCTCGCGGTGCTCTCGAAGAAGCAGGTGGCGGTGCTCGTCCCGACCACCGTGCTCGCCTCGCAGCACGAGCGGACCTTCCGGGAGCGCTTCAAGGGCTACCCGGTGCGCATCGAGGCGGTCTCCCGGATGAAGACCTCCGAGGAGGTGAAGCGGATCCTGAAGGACGCCGCCCAGGGGAAGGTCGACATCGTCGTCGGCACCCACCGGCTCCTCGCCGCGGACGTCTCCTTCAAGGAGCTCGGCCTCGTGGTGGTGGACGAGGAGCAGCGCTTCGGCGTCGCGCACAAGGAGCGCCTGAAGAAGCTCCGCAAGCTCGTGGACGTCTTGACGCTCACCGCGACGCCCATCCCGCGCACGCTGCACATGAGCCTCGCCGGCGTGCGGGACCTCTCCATCATCGCCACGCCGCCGGAGGATCGGCGCGCCATCCGCACCTTCGTCATGAAGTTCGACCCGCAGGTGGTCAAGGAGGCGATCGAGACCGAGCTGAAGCGCGGCGGGCAGGTGTACTTCGTCCACAACCGCGTCCGCTCGATCGCGGCGATGCAGAAGTTCCTCGCCGAGATCGCGCCCGAGGCGCGGGTGGGCGTCGCCCACGGGCAGATGGGCGAGGGCAAGCTCGAGGAGGTGATGAGCCGCTTCGTCCGCAAGGAGCTCGACGTGCTCCTCGCGACGTCGATCATCGAGAGCGGCCTCGACATCCCGAGCGCGAACACCATCATCGTGAACCGCGCCGACCACTTCGGCCTCGCGCAGCTCTACCAGATCCGCGGCCGCGTCGGCCGCAGCCGCGAGCGCGCCTACGCGTACCTGCTCGTGCCCGCGCGGCGCCCCGTGACGAAGGACGCCCAGAAGCGGCTCGAGGTCCTGCAGCGCTTCAGCGAGCTCGGCGCCGGCTTCAAGATCGCGAGCCACGACCTCGAGATCCGCGGGGCGGGGAACCTGCTCGGCAAGGACCAGTCCGGCCAGATCGAGGCGGTCGGCTTCGAGCTCTACTCCGAGCTCCTCGACGAGGCCGTGCGCGAGCTCAAGGGCGAGCCGCCGCGCGAGGACATCGATCCCGACGTGCAGCTCCCGGTCCCGGCCTTCATCCCCGACCCGTACATGCCGGACGTCCACCAGCGGCTCTACTTCTACAAGCGGCTGGCCCAGGCGACGACCGACGAGGAGCTCGACGAGGTGCGGGCGGAGATCATCGACCGCTGCGGCGATCCGCCGGAGGAGCTCGACGCGCTCTGCGACGTGATGGCGGTGAAGGTGCGGCTGCGCGCGCTGCGCATCCGCGCCATCGAGGCCGGCCCCGGCCGGCTCGTCCTCACCCTCGGCGAGACGGCCGCGCTCGACCCGTTCCTGCTCGCGAAGCACGTGGCGGCCTCGGGCGGCGCGCTGCGCCTCACCCCGGACATGAAGCTCGTCTCGGCGCTCCCCGGCGCGAAGCCTCCGCCGGCGAAGGCCCCGCCCGGCAAGCCTGCCAGGATCGTGAAGGGCAAGGCGGCCCCGCGCCCTGCGCCGGTGGCCGTCCGGACGGCGGCGGTCGGGCTCGTGCCGTCGCCGGCCATGGAGCTCTCGACCGGGCGCGAGCTGCTCGGCGCCGCCCGCCAGCTCCTCGCCGGCCTCGCCCGCTGCGCGCGGCCCGAGTGAACCGGCCGCGGCGCCTGGCCGCGCTTCGCGTCGGATCGCGCCCCTCGAGCGGGCGCCGGGACAGGGCTTTGGGAGCCGGGGGCGCGACCTGGCGCGCGAGGGACGGCGGGCCACCCGACGGGGGGACCTCGTCCTTGATCCCCCCCTCGTTCCGTGCTCTTTTCAGCCGCTCCAAGCCAGCGCCCGAACCCCCGGCGGGGAAGAACGGGGCGTGGTCCTGCGTTGGCTGACCGGCCTTTACCGCACGTCTTCCCGAAGGAGCACCCGCATGCTGCGCCGTTCCCTCGTCATCGGCCTCTGCGCGCTCGCCGCCGCCTGCCAGTCGCCGAAGGACAAGAAGTCGGGCCCCGTGATCGCGAAGGGCAACGGGGTCACCATCACCGCCGACGAGTTCAAGGCCCGCCTCGACGAGCAGTCGCCGTTCATCCGCGCGCGCTACTCGACGCTCGAGCGGAAGAAGGAGTTCCTCGACAACCTCATCCGCTTCGAGGTGCTCGCGCGTGAGGCCGAGAAGCAGGGCCTCGCGACGGATCCCGACGTGCAGCTGACCCTGAAGAAGATCATGGTCCAGAAGCTCGTCCAGAAGAACTTCCAGGACCTCGAGCGCGCGAAGGAGGTCCCCGAGCCCGAGCTCCAGAAGTACTACGACGAGCACAAGACGGACTACTTCCGCCCGAAGCGCGTGCGCGTCGCCGCGGTGGTGTTCGAGGCGCCGGCCGGCTCGCCCGAGCGCGCGAAGAAGCTCGCCGCCGCGAAGGCCGCGCTCGCCAAGATCAAGGCCGACGAGCAGAAGAACCCGCTCGCCTTCACGCAGGCGGTCTCGCAGTACTCCGAGGACGCCGCCACGAAGAACGCCGGCGGCGACCTGCAGTACAAGTCGCACGAGGAGCTCACGGCGGCCTACTCGAAGGAGCTCGCCGACGCCGCCTTCGCGCTCTCCGCCGGGCAGACCTCCGGCGTCGTCGAGACGCCGAAGGGCTTCTACCTCCTCAAGCTCACCGCCCAGCAGGAGGAGCTGAACCGCTCCTTCGACCAGGTGAAGGCGCAGATCCAGAACAAGCTCTACCGCGAGAAGAAGACGAAGGAGTTCGACGAGTGGCTGAAGCGCCTCAAGGACGAGGCGAAGATCTCCGTCGACGAGAAGGCCCTCGAGGCGGTGGAGGTCAGCGCCGCCGCGCCGGGCGCCATGCCCGGGATGCCCGGCACCGGGATGACGGGGGTCATGCCCCACGGCCCGATGCCGAGCGCGACCCCCGCCCCGCCGGCGAAGTAGGCGTGCGCGCGAGGCTCCTCATCCCGCTCGCGGTCCTCGGCGTGCTCGCCGGGGGCTGCGGCCGGTGCGGCGGCGGGAAGAAGGACGCGCCGCCCGCGCCGCGCGCCGTGGCGCTCGTGAACGGCGAGCCCATCGGCGCCGACGTCCTCGCGCGCGAGCTGCGCGAGACGCGCGCCGGCGAGGCCCAGGCCGACGGCGGGGGCGACACGCTCCGCCGCGGCCTCCTCGACGAGCTCGTGGATCGGGCGCTCCTCCTCCAGGAGGCGCGCGCCCGGTCCATCGTGGTGGGCCAGGACCAGGTCGAGCGCGCGTTCCTGCGGGTGCGCGCCGAGTACCCCGGCTCGAACTTCGACGACCTCCTCGCCCAGCAGCGCCTCGGCCAGGCGGACCTCAAGGGGCGGCTCAAGGACCAGCTCACCATCGAGCGGCTCTTCGAGGAGCAGGTGTTCCCGCAGGTGCAGGTCGCCGACGGGGAGATCCAGCGCTACTACGCGGACCACGCGGCGGAGTTCGAGGAGCCGGAGCGGGTGCACGTGCTCCAGGTCGTGGTGTCGACCAAGGAGGAGGCGCTCGCGATCCGCGACCGCCTCCGCAGGAACCCGCAGACCTTCGCGGAGGTCGCGCGCAAGTCGTCGATCGCCCCGGAGGGCAAGGCCGGCGGCGACCTCGGCTTCATCGGGCGCGGCGCGGGGTTCCCCGAGGTCTTCGACGTCACCTTCTCCCTGCCCCTCAACAAGGTGAGCGACGTCACCCCCTCACCGTACGGCTTCCACGTCTTCAAGGTGATCGACCGGCGCGCCGCGGCCCGGCGCTCGCTCGACCAGGCGCGGCCCGAAATCGCCGAGAAGCTCACCCGCGAGAAGCGCGCGCGGGCCCAGGACGATTATCTCAAGGCCTTGCGCGAGCGCGCCCGCATCGAGATCGACGAGAAGGCCCTCGCCGGAGTGAATCCGTGACCCCTGCCGCCCTCCCCCTGCTCGTCCTCCTCGCCGCCGCCCCTGCCGCCCCCGCGGCTCCTGCGGCGCCCGCGACGCCTCCCACGGCGGCCGCCCCTCACCAGGTCGTCGACCGCGTCGCCGCGCTCGTGAACGGCGAGGTGGTGACGCTCTCCGAGCTCGCCGACCGCGCCGGCCCCGCGCTGCTCAAGGCGGAGCAGCTCAGCCCCGGGCCCGAGCGCGACCAGGCCCAGGCCGCCGCGCTGAAGCGCGCCCTCGACGACGTGATCGCCGAGCGGCTCCTCCAGGCGAAGGCGGCGGAGCTGCAGCTCGAGGCGACCGAGCAGCAGATCGACGAGGCGGTCGCGGACATCAAGAAGCGCAACGACTTCGACGACGCGGCGCTCGAGCGCGCGCTCAAGGAGCAGGGGCTCGACCGGGCCGCCTTCCGCGCCAACGTGAAGCGCGAGTACGACGCCTTCCTCGTCCTCCAGTACGAGGTGCGCTCCAAGGTGAAGGTCTCGGACGACGACCTGCGCAACTACTACCAGTCGCACCCGCAGGAGTTCGGCGGCGAGGACGAGGTGAAGGTCCGCCACATCTTCCTGCCCCTGCCGGACGGCGCCACGAAGGCGCAGCAGGAGAAGGTGCAGGAGCAGATGACCCGCATCCTGCAGCGGCTCAAGACCGGCGAGGACTTCTCGGCGGTGGCGCGCGAGGTGTCGAAGGGCCCCTCCGCCGCCGAGGGCGGCGACCTCGGCTGGCTCCGCCGCGGCACCATCGAGAAGGCCCTCGAGGACGCGGCGTTCGCCCTCAAGCCGGGCGAGCTGTCGCCGCCCGTGCGCGCCGGCCCGGGCCTGCACGTCTTCAAGGTCGAGGAGCGCCGGGCGTCGGGGACGAAGTCGTTCGAGGACGCGAAGGAGGAGATCCGCGCCCACCTCGTCGACCAGCAGGCGGGCACCTACCGCCAGCAGCTCATCGCCGAGCTGCGGCGCGACGCGCTCGTCGAGACCAAGCTGCCCGAGCTGCAGAAGTGAGCGTCCGCGCGCGCCGGCACGCGGTCGCCGTCGCGCCGCGACCCATCGCCTCCTCGCCCCGGGCGCCGCGGCGCCGCGCCGCCGCGAGCGCGCGGCCGGAGCGCGCCCGGCTCCCCGCGCTGCCGCGCATCGCCGTGAGCCTCGGCGACCCCTCGGGCGTGGGCGCCGAGGTGACCGCCAAGGCGCTCGCGGCGCTGCGGGGCGCCCTCGTGCCCTACGTCTTCGGCGACGCGCGCGTGCTCGCCCGCGAGCTCGCCTCGAGCGGACTCCCGCTCGTCGTCCCCGGCGCGCCGCTCCCGCCGGAGGGCGCGCTCGTCACGGTCACCCGGCTCCCCGCGGGCGCGGTGCGCCCCGGCCGCCCCGATCCCCGCGCCGGCGAGGCCCAGCTCGCCGCCCTGGAGGCCGCCTTCGACGCCGTGCGGCGCGGCGACGCCGACGCGCTCACCACCGCCCCGGTGTCGAAGGCCCAGGTCGCCCGCGCGCTGCCCGGCTTCGTGGGCCACACCGAGTGGCTCGAGGCCCGCTGCGGGGTGCGCCGCTCGGTGATGATGCTCGCCGGCGAGAAGCTCAAGATCGCGCTCGTCACGAACCACGTCGCCTTCGCGAAGCTCAGGCGCGCGCTCACCGTCGAGCGCATCGCCGAGACGCTCGTCATCACCCACCGGGCGCTGCGCGAGGACCTGGGCCTCGCGCGCCCGCGCCTCGCCCTCGCCGCGCTCAACCCGCACGCCGGCGAGGAGGGCGCGTTCGGCGACGAGGAGAAGACGCTCCTCCCCGCCGCGCTCGCCCGCGCGGCGAGCGCCGGCGCCCGCGCGCGCGGCCCGTTCCCCGCGGACTCGGTGTTCTTCCGCGCCGCGCTCGGCGAGTTCGACGCGGTGGTCGCCCTCTACCACGACCAGGGGCTCATCCCCGTGAAGCTCCTCGACGCGGTGGGCGGGGACCCGGCGGTGAACGTGACGCTCGGGCTCCCCATCGTGCGCACGAGCCCGGATCACGGGGTCGCCTACGACATCGCCGGCAGCGGGGTGGCGAACCCGGCCTCGATGATCGCCGCGCTCCGCCTCGCCGCGCGCATCGCGGGGGTCAGGGCGCAGGCCCGCCCGACCCGCGGCCGCTGATCACACATTAAACCTGAAGTGCATCACGTCGCCGTCCTGGACGACGTACTCCTTGCCCTCGATGCGCAGCTTGCCCTTCTCGCGCGCGGCGGACTCGCTCTTCAGCTCGAGCAGATCCTCGATGCGGATCACCTCCGCCTTGATGAAGCCCTTCTCGAAGTCGGAGTGGATGACGCCCGCCGCCTGGGGGGCGCGCGAGCCCGCCTTCACGGTCCAGGCGCGGCACTCGTCCTCGCCGGCCGTGAAGTAGGTGATGAGGCCGAGCAGCCGGTAGCCCGCGTGGACGAGCCGGTCGAGCCCGGGCTCCTCCAGCCCGAGCGAGGCGAGGTACTCCTCCCGCTCGCCGGGGGCGAGCGCGGCGAGCTCGGACTCGACCTTGCCGGAGATCTCCACCATGGGCGCGCCCTCGGCGTCGGCGAGCGCCTTCACGGCCAGGATGCTCGGATCGGTCGCCTCCTTGCCGAGCTGCGACTCGTCCACGTTGGCGATGTAGAGCACCGGCTTCGAGGTGAGGAGGAAGAGGTCGGCGAGCAGCGCGCGGTCGTCCTCGGAGAGCTTCTGCGCGCGGACGGGGGTGCCCGCCTCGAGGCCGGCCTTGGCGCGGTCGAGCGCGGCGAGCTCCGCCTTGGCGAGCTCGCCGGGCTTCCCCGGCGCCTTGGCGTTCTTCATGGCCCGCTCGCGCCGCTTCTCGACCGACTCGAGGTCCTTCAGCATGAGCTCGGTCTCGACGACCTCGCGGTCGCCGCGCGGATCGACCTTGCCCGCGACGTGCACGACGTCAGGGTCCTCGAAGCAGCGCAGTACGTGGGCGATCGCGTCGACCTGGCGGATGTTGCCGAGGAACTGGTTGCCGAGCCCCTCGCCCTTGGAGGCGCCGGCCACGAGGCCGGCGATGTCCACGAACTCGAGGGTGGTGGGGGTGGTCTTCTTCGGCTTGAAGAGCGCGGCCAGCCGCTCGAGCCGCCGATCGGGCACCGGCACGACCCCCACGTTCGGCTCGATGGTGCAGAACGGGTAGTTCGCGGCCGCGGCCTGCGCCGCGCCGAGGAGCGCGTTGAAGAGGGTGGACTTCCCCACGTTGGGGAGGCCGACGATGCCGATCGAGAGACCCATGCGACCCTTGAATCTAGCCCGCGGAAAATGGAAACGCTCCGGCGGACGCGGGGCCCGCCGGAGCGTCTAGACCGGTCCGGCCGCGCTAGGCGGCGCGGTTCGCCGGGAGCTGCGCGATGTAGTCCTCGACGAGCTTGCGCTGCGAGGCGTCGTCGAGGTTCGCCTTCACGAGGCGGGAGGCCGCGTCGATGGCGAGGTCCGCGACCTGCGCGCGGAGCTCCGACATCGCCTTGGTCTTCTCCTCGTCGATCTGCCTGCGCGCGGAGGAGACGAGCTCGTCCGCCTCCTTGCGGGCGCGGGCGGTGAGCTCCTGGCGGAGCACCTCGACCTCCTGCTGGTTGCGCCGCGCGAGCTCGGCGGCCTCGCGCTGCGCCTGGGCGAGGGAGGCCTTCTGCTCGGCGAGCATCCGCTCCGCCTCGGCGCGCTCCTTCTTGGCCGCCTCGATCGCCTCGCGGATGGTCCGCTCCCGCTCGTCGAGCATCTTGACGATGGGCCCCCACGCGAACTTGGAGAGGACCACGAGCAGGAACAGGAACGTGATGGCCGCCCAGAGGGTGAGGCCGGGGTTCAGGTCCGTGAGCCCTCCGGCTGCGAGGGGCAGGGACGCGAGGGAGGCCATGCGCGACTCCGTGGGTGAAGAGGAGGTGAAGGTTCGACGAGCGGATGTGCCCCTACGCCTTGATGGCGAGGAGCACGCAGACGACGATCGCGAAGAGCGTCACGCCCTCGATGAGGGCGGCGGCGATGATCATCGAGGTGCGGATGTCGCCGGCGACGGTCGGCTGGCGGGCGGAGCCCTCCATGGCGGCGGCGGCGAGCTTGCCGATGCCGAGGCCGGCGCCGAGGACGGCGAGGCCGGCGCCGAAGCCGGCGGAGAGGAACGCGAGGGCGGTGGAGGTCATGGTCGTCTGCCTTGTCTTTCAGAGGTGCGGGATTACCGGGCCGCTTGATTCCCGTGGCGCGTGGAGCGCTCGACTACCCATGGCCGGGGGACGCCCCCGCCACGTGAGAAGCGTGGTTGCCGTGATCGACCGAGCCCATGCCCGGCTCGGCGTGGCCGTGCTCGCCGTGCTCCTCGTCGTGGCCGTGGTGCGCGAGGCCCTGACCGATGAAGAGCGAGGAGAGCATGGTGAAGATGTAGGCCTGCACGAACGCGACGAAGAGCTCGAGCAGGTAGATGCCGAGCGCCATCGGCACCGAGCCGAACGCCACGCCCCAGTGGCCGAGGGCGAAGATGAGGCCGATGAGCGAGAAGATGACGATGTGGCCCGCCACCATGTTGGCGAAGAGACGGACGGTGAGAGCGAAGGGCTTCGTGAAGAGGCCCAGGATCTCGACCGGGATCATGATGGGCCACAGCCACGGGGCGACGCCGCCCGTCAGGTGCTTCAGCCAGCCGCCGAGCCCCATCGCCTTGATGGCCGCGTACTGCGTGATGACGAAGGTGAACAGCGCCAGGGCGACCGTGACGGACAGGTTGCCGGTCGCGGTGGCGGACCAGGGCAAGAGGCCGAACAGGTTGACGAAGAGGATGAAGAAGAAGGCGGTGACGAGGTACGGGACGAAGCGGTCGCCGTCGTGCTCGCCGATGTTCTTGCGGGCGATCTCGTTCCGCACGAACTGCACGAGCATCTCGAGGAAGTTGTAGAGGCCGCGGGGGACGAGCCCCTTCCTGCGCACCGCCGAGACGAAGGCGACGATGAGCACGAGCGAGGCGATCCACATCATCACCGCGTGCTTCGTCGGCGTCATGTCGAGCGAGCCGAAGACGAGCGGGCCCGACGCCTTGCCGGTGGCGTGATCGCGGTGCGTGCCGAACACGTGGTCGAGGTCGACCTCGCAGTTCCAGGCGAAGCCGCCCTCGCAGTAGCCCGGGTACTCGAGCGTGTGACCGTCGGTCACGTGGTGCATGAGCGACTCGGAGAGGCCGCCGCCGTGCCCACCCGCCTCGCCGTGGCCGCCCTCGGCGGCGGGCGCGGCGACCTCGGGCGTCTCGTGCGCCGGCGCCTCATGCGCGGCGGGCGCCTGAGCGAGGGAAAGCGTGAGCGCGAGGGTCAGGATGGCGGTCATGCGGCCCTTCCCGTGAAGCGGCGAAGCGAGTGGAGGTAGACGCCCTCGACGGCGCTGAAGGCGAAGTACGGCACGAAGAAGGCGACGACGAAGGCGAAGACGTTCTCGCCGGCGCGCGCCACGAACACGGTGCCGAGCGCGACGAGGAGGATGCGGGCGAGGAACGCGACGGTCATGACGAGCAGCGCCGGCTTGAGGGGCTTCTCGGCGTTCTTCACCGAGCGGGCGAGCACGAGCATCGACAGGAGGGCGGTGAAGCTGCAGGCCGTCGCGCCCACGAGCGCCGCGCGCCGGTACTGCCCCGCGGCGAGCGCGAGGCCGACGAAGGCGAGCGAGAGGGCGACGGTGATGACCTGATGCTTCACTTCTTTCCCTTGAGGACCTGCCTGAAGAAGCTGATGAAGCCGCCCGTCATGCCGAGCACCGCCCCCAGCATCGTGAGCCAGGGGACCTCGTTCCCGAGCTTCCGGTCGGCGAGGTAGCCGAGGAACGTGAACACGCCGACCGCGCCGACGAGGCTCGAGGAGGCCGCCATGTACGGCGCGGCCTTCCGGTACCCCTCGGCGAGCCCGGAGAGCCCCTTGTCCTCGCCGGACCCGCGCTCTCGATCCTCGGGATCCGCCAAAGACCCTCCGCTGCCGGCCTCTCCGCAACCCCGGAGAAGCGGGATTCCCCAATGCTTCCGCGGGCGGAAAGGCACGCCCGTATAGCAGGGGCGTGGCGCACACGTCAATGGTCTCGCACCCCGCCGGGAGCGCTCCCACCCCGATCTGCTCAGCCGAGCGCGGCGAGCAGCCGGTCGACGTCCTCCTCGGTACTGTAAAGGTGCGGCGACACTCGGATCCGGTCGCCGCGCAGCGACGCCCAGACCTTGGCTGCGCGGAGCCGCTCGTACGCGGCGAGGGTGGCGGCGGAGGTCTGCGCGCGCAGGCAGAGGAGGTGGCTCCGCGCGGCCGGCTCGAGGGGGCTCGCCGGGACGAAGCTTTGCGGCAGGCGCGCGAGGAGGCGGTCGCCGAGCGCGCGGGCGTGCGCCTGGACCGCGGCGGGCGTCGCCTCGAGGAGGAGGCGCAGCGACTCGGCGAGCGGGAGCAGGTTGAAGAACGCCGCCGTCTCGTGCGCGTCGTAGCGCTGCGCGCCGGGCCGAAGCTCGATGTCGGCGGGCAGGTTGCCGTAGTCCTCCGCGCCCTTCACCGCCCACCAGTTCAGATCCCCCACCGCGAGCCGGTCGAGCACCTGCGCCGAGAAGAGCCCGAGCCCGCAGCCATACGGGCCGAGCAGGTGCTTGTAGGCGGAGGCGGCGTAGACGTCGACGCCGGAGCCGCCGAAGTCGAACGGCAGCGCGCCCGCCGCCTGGCTCCCGTCCACCACCGTGATCGCCCCGAAGCGCCGCGCCGCCTCGACCACCGGCCCGGGATCGAGCCGCCCGCCGTGGAGGTACGAGACGTGGGCGAACGCGACGACGCGGGTCCGCGGACCGACCCCCTCGGCGAGCCGCTCGGCCGAGACCGCGCCGGTCGGATGATCCGGCTCGACGACGCGGATCGCGACGCCGCGGCGGGCGAGCCAGCGCCAGGGCAGGTCGTTCGAGGGGAACTCGTGCCGCGCGAGCACCACCTCGTCGCCCTCGCCGAGGTCGAGCCCGCGCGCGACGGCGTTCACCACCTGACCCGCCCCGGTGACGAGCGCCACTGCCTCCTCGCGCGCGCCGAGGAGGCGCGCCGCGAGGGCCCGCGCCTCGGAGACGGCCGAGACGTAGGTGGCCGCCGAGATGCGCCAGGGCCGCTCCTTGAGGGCGAGCGCCTCGCGCCCGGCGCGCGACGCCGCGAGCGGGATGGGGCCCTGGCTCGCGGCGTCGAGGTAGGCGACGCCCTCGAATGGCGCGAAGCGCTCCGCCCAGCCGGGCATCTAGACCTTCGCGGCCTCGGCGAACGCCGCCTCGGCCGCGAGGAGCGTGTGCTCGATGTCGCCCTCGGAGTGCGCGGTCGAGAGGAACGCCGCCTCGAACTGCGAGGGCGGGAGGTAGGCGCCGCCCTCCAGCATGCGGTGGAAGAAGGCGCCGAAGCGCTTCGTCGAGGAGAGCCGCGCGCTCGCGGCGTCGAACACCGGCTTCTCCGAGAAGAACACCGTGAGCATGGAGCCGACCCGGTTCACCTGCACCGGCACCTTGGCGGCGGCGGCTCGGGCGCGGAGCCCGTCCGCGAGCTTCGCGGCGAGGCTCTCGAGCTTCTCGTAGGCGGCGGGGGTCATGAGCCGCAGGGTGGCGGTCCCGGCCGCCATCGCCATGGGGTTCCCGGAGAGCGTGCCCGCCTGGTAGATGGGCCCCGCCGGCGCGACCCGATCCATGACGTCGGCGCGCCCGCCGAAGGCGCCCACCGGCAGCCCGCCCCCGATGACCTTGCCGAAGGTGACGAGGTCCGGCCGGAGGCCGAAGAGCCCGCAGGCGCCCCCCGACGACACGCGGAAGCCGGTCATCACCTCGTCCACGATGAGGAGCGCGCCGTGCTTGCGGCACAGGGTGAGCAGGCCCTCGAGGTAGCCCGCCCTGGGGACGAGCACGCCCATGTTGCCGACCACCGGCTCGATGATGACGCCGGCGAGGCGGTCGCCCCGCTCGGCGAAGAGCCGCTCGGCGGCGGCGAGGTCGTTGTACGGCAGCGTGAGCGTGTGCTTCGCGAGGTCCGCCGGCACGCCCGGGGAGTCGGGCAGCCCGAGCGTCTCGACGCCGGAGCCCGCCTTCACGAGGAGCGGATCGCCCGCGCCGTGGTAGCAGCCCTCGAACTTGAGGATGTCGTCGCGCCCCGTGAAGCCGCGCGCCACGCGGATGGCGGCGGTGGTGGCCTCGGTGCCCGAGGAGCAGAAGCGCATCTTCTCGATCCAGGGCATCCGCTCGCGCACGAGCTCCGCGAGGGTGATCTCGCGCGGCGAGGGGGCGCCGAACGAGGCGCCCTCCTTCATGGCGTCCTGCACCTCGCGCATCACCTCCGGGTGGGCGTGCCCGACGATCATCGGACCCCAGGAGAGCACGTAGTCGACGTAGTCGTTGCCGTCGACGTCGACGAGGTGGCTGCCCCTGCCGCGCGCGATGAACCGGGGCGTCCCGCCCACGCCGCGGAACGCGCGCACCGGCGAGTTCACGCCGCCGGGGAACAGGGTCTGCGCCTTCGCGAACAGCTTCTCCGACAGCTCGGTCTTCATGGCTTTCCTCTCGGTGACTAGCGGAAGGCGGCGGCGCGATCGCCCGGCAGCGTCGCGGGCTTCGCCCGCTCGCGGCGCTCGGTGACCGCCTCGATGTTGGTCCGGATCGCGTCCGGGTTCGGGTGGATGGGCAGCGCGAGCGCGTACAGCTCGAGCGCGCGGTCGAAGCGCCCCGCCTGCGCGTGGATGAGGGCCTGCCCCTCGAGCGCGCGGGCCGCGAGCTCCGGGCGCGGCTTGCTGTCGATGAGCGCCTGGAAGGCGGAGAGCGCCTCGTCGTCGCGCTTCTCGAGCGACCACGCCTGGGCGGTGAGGAGCTGCGCCTCGTCGGCGAGCTCGTGATCGGGCCACTTCTCCCGCAGGATGCGGGCCTCGGTGCGCGCCTGCGACCAGTTCTTGAGCTCGAGGTAGGCGCGGGCGACCTCGAGCTGGTAGCGCGGCGCCTCCGGCGCGCTCGAGGCGGCGACGTCCGCGTACTGGGCGATCGCGGCGAGCGGGTCGCGGAAGCGCTCGCGGTAGATGTCGCCGATCTGGACGCGCGCCTCGCGCGCCTCCTTGCCGCCCGGGTAGAGCGCCACGATGCGCCGGTAGTAGGAGATCGCGCCGGTGTAGTCGCCGAGCTCGAGGTACGAGACGTCCCCCGCGAAGCGCAGCGCCTTGCAGCGCACCGCCGCCTCGTCGGGCGAGAGCGTCGCGTCGCCGAGCTCGGCGAGCACCGCCTTGTAGCCCTGGAGCGCGCCCTTCGGGTCGCCCGCGTGGCGCTTCCCGTTCGCCTCCTCGAGCCGCTTCGCCGGCGAGGCGCAGGCGAGCGCGAGCGCCGCCGCGAGCGCGGCGGCGAAGGGGCCCGACCGCCGCCTCACGCGCCTGCCTCCGGCTCCCCGCCGCCCTGGTCCTCCGGCCCGCCCTCGGGCGGCTCCTCGCCCTCCGCCGCCTCGGCGACCCCGGCCGCCGCCGCCTCGGGCGTGGTCTCGGCGACGCGCGCGAGGCCCACCACCTGCTCGGACTTGGACTCGAGGGTGATGAGGCGGACGCCCTGGGTGTTCCGCCCGATGAGGCTGATCCCGCGCGAGGGCATGCGGATGAGCATGCCGCCGTTCGTGATGAGCATCACCTCCTCGGCGTCGGACACGAGCGCCGCGGCGACCACCGGGCCGTTCCGCTCGGTGGTCTTGATGGTGATGATGCCCTTCCCGCCGCGGCTCTGGATGCGGTACTCGGCGAGCTCGGTGCGCTTGCCGTAGCCGTTCTGCGTGACGGTGAGGATGGTCGGCGCGGGCTCGCCCTCCGGCGGCGCCGCCGGGATCGACTCGGCCGAGACGACCGCGTCCTCCGCCTCGAGGGTGATGCCCTTCACGCCGTAGGCGGTCCGCCCCATGGCGCGCACGTCGGACTCCTCGAAGCGGATGGCCATCCCCTGCGCGGTCGAGAGGAGCACGTGGCTCTTGCCGTCGATGAGCCGCGCGGCGATGAGCTCGTCGCCCTCCTCGATGCCGAGCGCGATGATGCCGGCCGCGCGCGGCCTCGCGAACTGCTCGAGGCGGGTCTTCTTGATGAGCCCCCGGCGCGTGGCCATGAACACGAACTGTCCGGGCTCGGCGGCGACCGCGCCGTTCGCCTTCTCGGCGGGCTCCGCGGCCTCGGCCTCGCCCGGCTCGGCGGCGATCTCGGCCGCATCCTCGGCGCCGGCGGGCTCCGGGAGCCGCCGCACCGGCAGGATCGCGGCGACCTTCTCGCCCGGCGAGAGCTGCACGAGGTTCACGATGGGCTTGCCGCGCGCGGCGCGCCCGGCCGGCGGGATCTCGTGGACCTTGAGCCAGTAGACCTTGCCCTTGTCCGAGAAGACGAGCAGGTAGCTGTGCGTCGAGGCGACGAAGATCGCCTCGAGGAAGTCCTCGTCCCGCGTGGCCGCGCCGGTCTTGCCGCGCCCGCCGCGCCGCTGGGCGCGATAGAGCGACACCGGGTTCCGCTTCACGTAGCCGGCGTGGGAGACGGTGACGACCATCTCCTCCTCGGCGATGAGGTCCTCCGTGGAGTAGTCGGTCGCCTCGCCCAGGATCTCGGTGCGCCGCTCGTCGGCGAAGAGCTGCCGCACCTCCTTCAGCTCCGAGACGATGACCTCCATGAGGACGGCCTCGGAGGCGAGGATCTCCTTCAGGCGGCCGATGAGCTTCTGCACCTCGGCGAGCTCGTCCAGGATCTTCTGGCGCTCGAGGCCGGTGAGGCGCTGCAGCTGCATCTCGAGGATGGCCTTCGCCTGGAGCTCCGAGAGGGCGAAGCCGGTCATGAGCCCGTCGCGGGCCGCGTCGCGGTCGGGCGCCTTGCGGATGAGCTCGATGATCTCGTCGAGGTGGTCGAGCGCGATCTGCAGGCCGAGCAGGATGTGCTCGCGCTCGCGCGCCTTGCGCAGCTCGAAGCGCGTGCGGCGGGTGACCACGTCGCGGCGGTGGGCGACGAAGCGCTCGAGCAGCTCCTTCAGGTTGAGGATGCGCGGCTGGCCGCCGTCGATGGCGAGGAGCGTCACGCCGAAGCCGGTCTGCATCTGCGTGTGGGCGTACAGGTTGTTCAGCACCACCTGCGCGACCGCGTCACGCTTCAGCTCGATGACGATGCGCATGCCCTCGCGGCTGGACTCGTCGCGGAGGTCGCTGATCCCCTCGAGGCGCTTGTCGCGCACGAGCTCGGCGATGTGCTCGACGAGCTTCGCCTTGTTCACCTGGTAGGGGATCTCGGTGACGACGATCGCCTCGCGCTCGGTCTTGGGGTGGACCTCGACCGACGCGCGCGCGCGCACCTGGATGGTGCCGCGCCCCTTCTCGTAGGCGGCGCGGATGCCGTCGCGCCCCTGGATGATCCCGGCGGTCGGGAAGTCCGGCCCGGGGATGAAGCGCATGAGCTCCGGGACGGACGCCTTGGGATTCGAGATGAGGTGCGCCACCGCGTCGAGCACCTCGCCCATGTTGTGGGGCGGGATGTTCGTCGCCATGCCGACCGCGATGCCGGCCGAGCCGTTGACGAGCAGGTTGGGGAAGCGGGTGGGGAGGACGAGCGGCTCGACGGTCGAGTCGTCGAAGTTCGGCCCCCAGTCGACCGTCTCCTTGTCGATGTCGGCGAGGAGGAAGTCGGCGAGCCGCTCGAGGCGGGACTCGGTGTACCGGTAGGCCGCGGCGGGATCGCCGTCGACCGAGCCGAAGTTGCCCTGGCCGTCGATGAGCGGGTAGCGGAGGTTCCAGTCCTGGGCGAGCCGGACGAGGGCGTCGTAGACCGAGGAGTCGCCGTGGGGGTGGTACTTCTTCAGCACCTCGCCGACGACGCCGGCGCACTTCGAGTAGCGCTTGTTGTGGTGCAGCCCCTCGGTGTGCATCGCGTACATCACGCGGCGGTGCACGGGCTTCAGGCCGTCGCGCACGTCCGGCAGCGCGCGGCCGATGATGACCGACATCGAGTAGTCGAGATACGACTTGCGCATCTCGTCTTCGATCGCGACCTGGGCGCGCTGCCCGTCTCCGGGCGGCGGCGCCCCGGGGGCGGCGGCGGGCGGGCTCGGCGGGAGGTTCTCTTCGGCCATCGGAGCTCTTCCCTCCCGGGCCATAGGCGCGCGAGGGGGTTCGAGCGCGCGGGCACCTGGGAGAAGGGGGTGTTTTAGCCGGTTTCCCTCGGAGATTCAACGCTTTTGCCCGTCCCGGGGCGGGCCTTCGGGGCGTCCGCCGGGCCCGCGCGGCGGACCCCTCCGCGCGCCCCCGAGCGCCGCGCTCGTCCTTCACGATCCGTCCCGCCCGGACGCTCCCGCCGGCCCGAAAAAAGAGAGCGGGGAGGCGCGCCGTGCGCCTCCCCGCCCTGGGTCCACGAGTGGAGCGAGACGCCTAGCGCCCGGCCACCGAGAGCCGCGCCGCGGCCCGGCGCACGCGCGCCGACTCCTCGCCGTAGTGGCCGTCCTGCTCGGTGAGGCGGAGCAGCCGATCCTGCGCGTCGTCGAAGGCGCGCTTCGCCCGCTCGACGTCGATGTCGGCGGCCGCCTCGGCGGTGTCGGCCAGCACGATGACCCGGTTGTCGGCGACCTGCAGGAAGCCGCCGCCCACCGCGTAGTGGTGCTCCCGGCCCCCCTCGACGTACGTGAGCCGACCGGGCTCCAGCGCCGTCATGAAGGGCTCGTGGTTCAGGCGGATGCCGAAGCCGCCCGCGACGCCCGGCGCGCGGACCTCGTCGACGGTGACCGAGAGGACGCGCCGCTCCGGCGTGACGATGTCGAGGGTGAGCGCCATCGGTTACCCCGCGGCCAGCTTCTTCGCCTTCTCGACCGCCTCGTCGATGCCGCCCACCATGTAGAACGCCTGCTCCGGCAGGTCGTCGTGCTTGCCGTCCACGATCTCCTTGAAGCCGCGGATCGTGTCGGCGAGCTCGACGTACTTGCCCGGGTTGCCGGTGAACTGCTCGGCGACGTGGAACGGCTGCGAGAGGAAGCGCTGGACCTTGCGGGCGCGCGCCACGGTGAGCTTGTCGTCCTCGGAGAGCTCGTCCATGCCGAGGATGGCGATGATGTCCTGGAGGTCCTTGTAGCGCTGCAGCGTCTCCTGGACGACGCGGGCGACCTGGTAGTGCTCCTGGCCGACGACGAGCGGGTCGAGGATTCGCGAGGTCGAGTCGAGCGGATCGACGGCCGGGTAGATGCCGATCTCGGTCAGCTTGCGGCTGAGCACCGTCGTCGCGTCGAGGTGGGCGAACGCGGTCGCCGGGGCCGGGTCGGTGAGGTCGTCGGCGGGGACGTAGATGGCCTGCACCGAGGTGATGGCGCCGTTCTTCGTGGAGGTGATGCGCTCCTGGAGCTCGCCCATCTCGGTGGAGAGCGTCGGCTGGTAACCGACGGCCGAGGGGATGCGGCCGAGGAGCGCCGACACCTCGGAGCCCGCCTGCGTGAAGCGGAAGATGTTGTCGATGAAGAGCAGCATGTCCCGGTTCTCTTCGTCGCGGAAGTACTCCGCGATGGCGAGCGCCGAGAGCGCCACCCGGGCGCGCGCGCCGGGCGGCTCGTTCATCTGCCCGTACACGAGCACGCACTGGCTCTTCGAGAGGTCGTCCTTGTTGATGACGCCCGACTCGATCATCTCGTGGTAGAGGTCGTTCCCCTCGCGGGTGCGCTCGCCCACGCCGGCGAACACCGAGAAGCCGCCGCGCTTCTTCGCGACGTTGTTCACGAGCTCCATGAGGAGCACGGTCTTGCCGACGCCGGCGCCGCCGAAGAGGCCGATCTTGCCGCCGCGGAGGTACGGGGCGAGGAGGTCGATGACCTTGATGCCGGTCTCGAACGCCTCGATCTTCACGTTCTGCTCGACGAGGGTCGGCGCCGGGCGGTGGATGGGGAACTTGCGCACCGACGCCACGGGCCCGCGCTCGTCGACCGGCTCGCCGACGACGTTGAGGATGCGGCCGAGCACCTCCTTGCCGACCGGCACGGAGATGGGGGCGCCGGTGGTGCGCACGCCCATGCCGCGCACGAGGCCTTCGGTCGAGTCCATCGCGATGCAGCGGGCGGTGTTCTCGCCGAGGTGCTGGGCGACCTCGATGACGAGGTTGTCGGCGCGCGCGTCGAGCGCGGGGTTCGTCACCGAGAGCGCGGTGTAGATGTCCGGCAGCGCTCCGGGCGGGAACTCCACGTCCACGACCGGGCCGATGACCTGGGTGATCCTGCCGCTCTGAACGTTCGTCGGGGTGGTCATGTCTTCCTTTCCCAAATCTACTTGAGCGCCTCGGCGCCGCTCACGATCTCCATCAGCTCCTTCGTGACGTAGGCCTGGCGCGCGCGGTTGTACTGAAGGGTGAGCGAGGCGATCATCTCCTCGGCGTTCTTGGTCGCGCTCTCCATCGCGCTCATGCGCGCGCCGTGCTCGCTGGCGGCGGACTCGAGCAGCGCGCGCCACACCTGCATCGCGATGTGGCGGGGGAGCAGGTCGCGCAGGAGCCCCTCGCGCGACGGCTCGTACTTGAAGTCGATGGCGGCGCCGCTCGCGTCGGCGCCGGGCGCCGTCTCGATGGGCAGGAGCTGGAACACCACCGGCTTCTGGGAGATGGCGCTCTTGAACTCGTTGTAGGCGAGGAAGACCGCGTCCACCTCGCCGGAGAGGTAGCGCTCCGTGTACTCGCGGGCGAGGTCCTCGGCCTTCTCGTAGGTGAGGGCCGCGTTCACCCCGGTGAAGTCCTTGCGGACCTCCACCTTGCGCGCCCGGAAGAAGTCGCGCCCCTTGCGGCCGACGGTGGCGAGCTGGATGCGCTCGAACCGGTCGCCGTTCTCGACGAGGAAGCGCTGCGTGAAGCGGGCGATGTTCGAGTTGAAGCCGCCGGCGAGGCCGCGGTCGCTCGTGATGACCACCACCTCGGCGGTGTGCTGGGCGCGCGGGGCGAGGAGCGGGTGGGCCACCACCTCGTCCGCGGCCGCGCGCGCCGCCACCCGCGCGAGCGTCTGCTCGAGGAGCTGCGCGTACGGGCGCGTCTTCAGGATGGCGTCCTGGGCCCGGCGCAGCTTGGCCGCCGAGACCATCTTCATCGCCTTCGTGATCTGCCGCGTCGACTTGACCGAGCCGATGCGGTTCCGGATGTCGCGCAGTGAGGGCACGGGGGCTCGTCCTCGGAGGGCCTACTGGCCCTCGATCTGGAACACGCCGCGGAACTCGCGGAGCGCCGCGTCGAGCTGGGCCTTGATGCCGTCGTCGAGCGCCTTCTTCTCGGCGATGGCGCGGGCGACCTCCGGGTGGCGGCCGTCGAGGAACTCGATGAGCTCCTGCATGTAGCGGCCGATCTGCTCGACCGGCACCGCGCGGATCCAGCCCTGGCCGTTCTCGTCGCGCATGGTCGCCGCGTAGATCTGGATGACCTGCTTCTCGACCGGCATCGGCAGGTACTGGCCCTGCTTCAGCACCTCCACGAGCCGCTCGCCGCGGGCGAGGGTCTCCTGGGTGGCCTTGTCGAGGTCGGAGCCGAACTGGGCGAACGCGGCGAGCTCGCGGTACTGGGCGAGCTCGAGCTTGAGCGAGCCGGCGACCTGCTTCATCGCCTTGATCTGCGCGGAGCCGCCGACGCGGGACACCGAGATGCCGACGTTAATGGCCGGCCGGACGCCCTGATAGAAGAGGTTCGACTCGAGGAAGATCTGGCCGTCGGTGATGGAGATGACGTTCGTCGGGATGTACGCCGACACGTCGCCGGCCTGCGTCTCGATGATGGGGAGCGCGGTGAGCGACCCGCCGCCCTCCTTGTCGGAGAGCTTCGCGGCGCGCTCGAGCAGGCGGCTGTGGAGGTAGAACACGTCGCCCGGGTACGCCTCGCGGCCCGGCGGGCGGCGCAGCAGCAGCGAGAGCTGGCGGTACGCCACGGCCTGCTTCGAGAGGTCGTCGTAGATGATGAGCGCGTGGCGGCCGGAGTCGCGGAAGTACTCCGCCATAGTCACGCCGGTGTACGGCGCGAGGTACTGCATCGGGGCGGGGTCGGACGCGTTCGCCGCGACGACCGTCGTGTACTCCATCGCGCCGTGCTTCTTGAGCGTGTCGACGACGCGGGCCACCGTCGACTGCTTCTGGCCGATGGCCACGTAGAAGCAGTGGAGGTTGTTCCCCTTGTTGTTGATGATCGTGTCGATCGCGACCGCGGTCTTGCCCGTCTGGCGGTCGCCGAGGATGAGCTCGCGCTGCCCGCGGCCGACCGGGACCAGGGCGTCGATCGCCTTGAGGCCGGTCTGCATCGGCTCGTGCACCGACTTGCGCTTCACGATGCCGGGGGCCTTGATCTCGATCTTGCGGGTCTGCTTCGCGTTGATCGGGCCGCGGCCGTCGATGGGGTTGCCGAGGCCGTCGACCACGCGGCCGAGCAGCTCCTCGCCCACCGGCACCTCGGCGATCTTCCCGGTGCGCTTCACCGGGTCGCCCTCGCGGATGTGCTCGTAGGCGCCCATGATGGCGGCGCCGACGTTGTCCTCCTCGAGGTTGAGGACGAGGCCGGAGACGCCGCCCGGGAACTCGAGCAGCTCGCCGGCGGCGGCGCCGGCGAGGCCGTAGATGCGGGCGACGCCGTCCGCCTGGCTGAGGACGGTGCCGGTCTCGGCGACGTCGACCTTCTTGCCGTAGTCCTTGATCTGCTCGCGGATGATGCGGCTGATCTCGTCGGCGCGGATATCCATCGTGAGGCTCTCCGGAGGATGAACTGACAGTTAAAGATCGCTACTGCTTCAGCTGGCGCCGCAGGTCCTCGAGCTGGGTGCGGACCGAGCCGTCGTAGACGACGCTGCCGACCTGCGCGACGACGCCGCCGAGCAGGGCGGGGTCGACCTCGCGATCGAGGAGGACGGTGGCCTTCGTCGCCTGCGAGAGCCGGTCGGCGATGGCCTTCGCGGCGGCGGCGTCGAGGGGGACCGCGCTCGTCACCTTGGCCCGGACCCGGCCGAGGTGCGTGTCGGCGAGGGCCCGGAAGTGCTCGACGATGCCGCCCAGGTAATCGAGGCGGTTCCGGTCGCCGAGGAGGAGGAGCAGGTTCGCGGGCTCGGCCTCGAGCCTGAACGCGGCCGCGAGCTTCTCCACGATGGCCCGCCGCTGCTCGCGCGAGTACACCGGGTTGGACAGAACGTCGCGGAGATCGTCAGAGCCCTCGACAGCCTCCTTGAGGGACTGGAGGCTCTCGCTCCAGGGCTCTACTCGACCCATCTCCGCAGCCAGGCTGAAGAGCGCCCGCGCGTACCGCCGGGCAATGGAACCCATGATCATAAGGGACGCGCTCCGTAGCACGGTGTGGGTGCGACGGTCAAGCACGAATCTCCCGGCAGTACTTGGACTTAGGCTCGGTCGAAGCCCTCCCGTTTGACAGCCCGCGACCTCGCTTTACGTTCGCGTTGCCAAAAGGAGGATGAAAATCATGGCGATGCCGACGAGATGGGAGCCCTTCCGTGACCTCGCTCGTCTCCAGGACGAGATGAACCGACTTTTCGACGATCGCGCCTACAAGACCAGCGAGTCGGTCGGCTGGACTCCGCCCTGCGACATCTTCGAGGACGACGACGAGCTGGCGCTCCGCTTCGACCTCGCGGGGGTTGACCCGAAGGACGTAGACATCCGGTTCGAGAACGGGGTCCTCACGCTCAAGGGCGAGCGGAAGCTCGAGAACGAGGCGCGGCGCGACAGCTATCACCGCATCGAGCTGGCCTACGGGACGTTCACGCGCTCGTTCTCGCTGCCGGCCACGGTCGACGCCGAGAAGATCCGCGCCGAGGCGAGGAACGGTTTACTCACCGTCCACCTGCCGAAGCGTGCCGAGACGAAGCCCCGCGCCATCCAGGTGAAGGTCGGCGTGTAGCGCCGAGGCGAGGCTCGGGCGCCCCGCGCGCCGAGACGAGAAGAGCGGGCCCGGTTCTCCCGGAGCCCGCTCTCTTCGTCTCTACGGCTGGAGTGCGTCCGGGAGCGCTACGACTTCACGGCGGCGACGGGGCCGGGAGCGGTGGCCGGCTTCGCGCCGCCCTTCTCCACGCCCTCCATCTTCGTCTGGCCCTCGAAGATCACGCCCTTCTCGATCATGAGGGACGGCGACTCGATGTTGCCGCGCATGCGCGCCGGGTGGTGCAGCTCGATCGCGCTCTTGGCCCGAACGTTCCCGTTGATCTCCCCGTGCACGATGATCGTGCCGCAGGTGATCTCGGCGTTGACCTTCGCGCCCTCGCCCACGACGAGCACGTCGTTCGTCACGATCGTCCCGGTGAACTTGCCGTCGATGCGGACGGTGCCCTCGAAGGTGAGCTTGCCCTCGAACTCGGACCCGCGCCCGAGCAGGGCGTTGAGGTCGCCGGTGGGGGTGGGAACGGACGACAGCTCATCGCGCTTCAGCATGGCCATGTTTCTCGGCTCCTCGTTGAGTGACTTCGCGGGCGTGGGCGCTCCGGGTGCGTCCGCGCCGACCGCCGGCGACGTCGCCTCCTCCCGCAGCTTTGTCCAGAAGGACATCCGTCCTCGCTGTGGTTGCTCCCCGAACATCGGGGCTGCCGCCCCCTCGGGCGGCGGTACAGGGAACTACGCTCCAATCTTCCCGAGTATTCCATCCAGCTCGTCGAGCGAGGAGTATTCAATCTCCAGGCGCCCGGCGACTGCAGACTTGGGCACGACCCTACACCTGGCCCCCAGCCGGCGCTGCAGGCGCTGGCCCAGCGCCTTGACGGCCGGGCTCTCGGAACCGCCGGAGGGACGGTCGCTTTCCTTCCGCCCGAGCGAGCGGACGAGCGCCTCGGTCGCCCGGACGGAGAGCCCCTCCCGGATGGCCTTTTGGGCCGCCCGCTTGATGGCCTCGGCGTCGTCGATGGCGAGCAGCGCGCGGGCGTGGCCCATGTCGAGCTGACCCTGTCGGACCGAGTCGCGCACCTCCTCGGGGAGCTTCAGGAGGCGCAGGGCGTTCGCCACGGTGGAGCGCTCCTTGCCGACGCGCTTCGCGATCTCGTCCTGCTTGAGGCCGTGGTCGCTCGCGAGCACCTCGTAGGCCTCGGCCTCCTCGATCGCGTTCAGGTCGGCGCGCTGGAGGTTCTCGATGAGCGCGATCTCGAAGGCCTCGCGGTCGCTCGTCTCGCGCACGATGGCGGGGATCTCGCGGATCCCGGCGCGCTGCGAGGCGCGCCAGCGCCGCTCGCCGGCGACGATGCGGTACTTGCCGCCCTCCTTGCGCACGAGGATCGGCTCCACCACGCCATGCTCGCGGATGGAGGCGGCGAGCTCCTCGAGCTTCGCCTCGTCGAAGCGCTTGCGCGGCTGGTCCGGGTTCCGCTCGATCGCCTCGAGGGGCAGCGCGAGGAGCCCGCGCCCGGGCGCCACCGCCGCGGCGGCCGGTGCCGCGGCGGGCGCGACGCTCGCCGGGGGCGGTGCGTTCGAGAGCAGGGCGGCCATGCCGCGGCCGAGGGCGGGGCGGCGCTTGTCGGCAAGGCTCACGCGACACCTCCGAGCTGGCTGAAGCGGCCCGTCACCTCGCGCGCGAGCTCGAGGTAGCTCTGGCAGCCCTTCGAGGTCACGTCGTAGAGCAGGATGGGCTTGCCGTGGCTGGGCGCCTCGGAGAGCCGCACGTTGCGCGGGATGACGGTCTTGAAGACCTGGTCCGAGAACGTGCGGCGGATCTCCTCCGCCACCTGGTTGGAGAGGTTGTTGGGCGAGAACATGGTGAGGACGATGCCGTCCACGGTGAGCGCCGGGTTCGCGCTCGAGCGGACGAGCTCGATCGTCTTCAGCACGTCGGCGAGCCCCTCGAGCGCGTAGTACTCGCACTGGAGGGGGATGACGACGCCCTGGGCCGCGACGAGCCCGTTGAGCGTGAGGAGCCCGAGCGACGGCGGGCAGTCGATCACCACGTACTCGTACGAGCCCGCGACCTCGTCCACCGCGCGCTTCAGGCGCGACTCCCGCGACTCCAGCTCCGCGAGCTCGAGCTCGGCGCCCACGAGGTGCCGGGAGGCCGGGACGAGGTCTAGGAACTTGAGCTCCGTCTTGCGAACGGCGCTCGCCATCGGCACGCCGTCCACGAGCACCTCGTAGATGGAGCACTCCGACTCGTCACGTCGGATGCCGAGGGCGCTGCCGGCGTTCCCCTGGGGATCGACGTCCACGAGGAGGGTGCGCCGCTCGGCGGCGGCGAGCGAGGCGGCGAGGTTCACGGCCGTCGTGGTCTTGCCGACGCCGCCCTTCTGGTTCGCGATGGTGAGGATCCGGGCCATGGCCTGAGCATCCGTCTGCGGGGCGCGCGCCCCTTCCGTCGTGTTCGCCAACTCGGGACCTCTCGGTTGTTTCGCGCGACCCCCTGGCCGCGCCGGCGCGCACTTTGGCCGATCGATCTGACACGACGCGGCGTCCGAACGCCTCCGGCGCCTCCGCTTTCCGCCCATCGTCGCCCTCGCTCCTCGCGCTGTTCCACGTGGAACGTCGGTCCGGGAGGGCAGCGGCAGCCGCTCGGCCGGGCACGACGTTTCACGTGGAACATCGCCAGCGGGGGACCGCTTCCCGCGGGCGGGCGCGGCCAGTGGGCAACCCTCGTCCAGCAATGTTCCCGTGGTCTTCGTCGCGGGCGGGCGAGGCGAGGCGGCGTTCCCGGTCTGCGGGCGTGGAGGGCCCCTTGGGCGGGCGCTGGAAGGGCGGTTCGGACGCGGAGGTCGGCGCGAGGGTGGGGTTGCACCGCGACGGCGGGGGAGGCGGGAGGAGCTACGCGCAGCCGGGCCGCGAGCGGACGGTGATGCGTCGCCGTTCAGGCCGCGCTCGACCCTCCCTGATGCCTCGGGGCGCGGACGATGCGCATGCCCGCCCGCGAACGCGAAAGCTCGGGCGTACCCTGCCGAGGGCCCGAGGCCCGTCGAGCGGCCGGTCCTCAGCCGGAACCGGCGCCCGGCCATGGGGGCCACGGCCAAAGTGAGGAATGAAGCAGCTCTTCGCGACGCGCGCCCGCGTCGCCACCACCGCCCGAATCGTCGAAGCGGTTCATCTCGTCCTGGAGACGAGCGAGGTCACGGGAACGGTGTCTTCCGTCGGCTAGGCCGGGCCGTGCTCGCGCTCGCGCTATTGCAGATTCCCGCAGCACCAGAGCTCCCGGCAGTCGCGCGCCGCGTCCGCTGAGTCGAAGCGACCTGCGGCGTGGACCGTGTCCCGTCTTCCGCGAGCGCCACGCCTTCCACCGCGTTCCACGTGGAACAGCAGGACGCCGATTCGCTGCGCGTGAGTGGGCCGAGGTTCGGCGCCCGTGAGCTGCGGCGACCGCACAGGCGTCGACGACGACGCCCTTCGTGCGTCGTTCACGTCCGGGGACGACCGCCCATGAGTCCGCGCTTGCGCCTGGGCGCCCCGAGCCGCTCCCGCGGTCCTCCTGCGCACCATTCCGGACGGGCCGCCATCTCTCCCAGCCAAACGCCCGCGCGGCGGGTCGGATGGGGGAAGCGACCATCGGCGTAGACCGCATTCCCTCCGCCACGACCACGCACCACCAGCGTTCCACGTGGAACGGCAGGCCGTTCGCGGCGCGTGAGTGGGGGCCGACCTGAGGTGACCCGGGCGTCGGGATCACCTCCTCGCGCTTCCGCCACCCGTCTGAACCGCGCCGAGCGCCTCGGCGTCGACGACGACCCTTGGTGCATCGTTCACGTCTTCTGGACGTTGCTAACGACCGCCAGCCCAGGGTCGGTGCCGGCCGCTGGGCGCTTCCGCGCCGCCGCCCGAGATCCGCCGAAGCGCGGCGGCGCGCGAACCCGCTTGGACCCAGCCGTCAGGAGAGCGCGAGCCTGCGGCGTCGCGAGGCGGCGTTCCACGTGGAACATCGCGGTCCGTGGTGACTCCTCACGCCCGACGGCGTTCAGCTCGTGAACGGAACTCCTGGAGAGCCATGCTCGCGACTGTTCTCGCCGTCGCTCTCGCTTCCTCGCACGGGCACCGACCGACGCCGAGTTCGCGCGGCTCTACGCGACGGACGCCTACGTCCGACTCGAGCGGCGCGAGACGGAATGAAGACCGTTCACCGACGCCGAGTTCCGCGCGTTCGTCACGTCCGATGCGCTGCTCGACGGCGGGCCGAACTCCAGCGGTGCTTCGCAGCATGGCAGCAGGCGGATCTCCCGGCGGCCGCAGAGCGAGCGCGCCGGTATCTCCCCACCGGCGCCCGGCTGCGCGCGACCGTCTACCTCGTGGTGAAGCCGAACAGCTTCGTGTTCGAGCTCGCCACGAACCCCGCAATCTTCTTCGCCGTGGGCGCGGACGCTCCCGATCCAGCGGTCATCCAGAACACCGTCGCGCACGAGCTTCACCACGTCGGCGCCGCGAGCGTCGCCGATCGGCTCGCTTCGCTCGCCGAGCCGCGCCGCACCGCGGCCCTCTGGACCGGGGCGTTTTCCGAAGGCATCGCCATGCGGGCCGCGGCTGGCGGACCGGACGTGCACCCGCACGCCGAGCGGGCGCGCTGGGACGCAGACCTCGCGCGCGCGCCGGAGGACCTCGGCGCGGTGAGCGCGTTTCTCCTCGACGTCGCCGAGGGCCGCCTCGTGGGCGACGCGATGGCCGAGGCCGGCCATCTTCCACGCCGATGGCGATCGCCCTCAGGGCGCCTGGTACACGCTCGGCTGGCGCATGGCCGTCGTCGTCGAGCGCCACCGCGGCCGGGCCGCAGTCGTCGCCTCGCTCAGGGACCCGCGCCTTCTCCTCGCGCAGTACCAGGAAGTTGCGCGCATGCTGAACGCGAACGGTGACCATCTCCCGCTCTGGCCCGACCGACTGCTGCGGCTGCTCTCGGATCCGAGCTGAAGCGGTTGCCTTCTGCGGGCCTGGTCGGCACGCGCTCGAGGAGCGGGAAGCGGTGCCCGTCCGTCGCGACCAGGCGAAGCCCGGACGGCGGCCGCGAGGTATCACCTGCCGTGATGTTTTACCATCCGTCATCCCGTGCAAGACCGCGACTCTCGTCCGGTCCCCTGCCACCGGCCAGGCGGCGACGCGCCCCTTCTCCCGCTCGCCGCTGCCTGGAGCGAGGGGTAGCGCGGTCGCTCATGCGCTCCTCCTCACCCCGCCGCTCCGTGCCGGAGCGTGTCTCGTCGCGGCGCTGCTCGCCTGCGGCCGTGCTGATCGCGGGTCCGCACGGACGCGGCGGAGGGAGCGCCCGTCGTGGGGACCCATCGGACGTCGCGCCGGAACCTCTCACGCGCGGGACCCTTCGGCTCGCGGGCTCGGGCCCGCGAAGAGCGGAGGGAGCGATGGCCTCGTATCTGATGCAGTTCAGCTTCACCGCGCAGGGCATCCAGCAGATCAAGGACAGCCCGGCGCGCGTCGAGGCGGCGAAGCAGACGGTCCGCGCCATGGGCGGTGAGGTGCGGGAGTTCTACGCGATCCTCGGCAGCGCCCACGACACGCTGTTCATCCTCGAGGCCCCGGACGACGCGGCGGTCGCGCGCATGGTCCTCGCCATCGGCTCGCGCGGCTACGTGCGCACCGAGACCCATCGCCTCTTCACCGAGGAAGAGTACGGGAAGGTCATCCGCTCGCTTCCCTGAGACGACGCGGGAGCGCACCCCGCCGCCGGATGCGGCGCACGCGCCTGCGCGCAGGCCCGGCGCGCGACCCGCCGCGCGCGCCACCTGCGACAACCGGGATCTCCGCCGTGGAGGAGACGCCGAGGCTGAAGCGGCGCGAGGTGGCCGAGCGGCACGCCGCGCCGCCGCCGAAGAGGAGGAGACCCGCGGGGTCTTCGCCCGGCGCCGCTACTGCGCGCGCCAGCGCGCGATGGCGCGCGCGGAGCGCGAGAGCGGCAGCTCGAAGCGCGAGACGTCGACGAGCGTGAGGCCGGCCGCCTCGCCGACGGCGGCGAGCCCCGCCGCGTCCGCGTCGCGCCCGAGCATGGCGAACAGCGTCCCGCCCGGCGCGAGGTAGCGGACGCCGAGCGGCACCCAGCGCTCGGGATCGGCGAGCGCGCGCGAGACCACCGCCTCGGCGCGCGGGAGCTTCTCCCGCTCCGGGTCGCCGTCGGCGCGGACCGCGAAGGCGCGGACCGCGAGGTCGAGCTCCGCGGAGACCGCCTTCACGAACGCGACCTTCTTCGCCACCGAGTCGCAGCAGGTGACCTCGAGCTCCGGCCGCGCGCAGGCGAGCGGCACGCCCGGCAGCCCCGCGCCGGCGCCCACGTCGAGGAGCGTGCGCGCGCCGCCGAGGAGGGGGAGCAGGAGCAGGCTGTCGACGAGGTGCTTCTCGGCGACCTCGGCGGGATCGGTGATGGTGGTGAGGTTCACCTTCCGGTTCCAGGCGAGGAGCCGGTCGGCGAAGCGCTCGAGGCGGGGGAGCGCCTCGGCGGAGACCGGAAGCCCGAAGGCCTCGATGCCGCGCCGCAGCGCCTCGTGGAAGGCGGCGTCCATGGCGTCGCTACTTCTTCTTCGCGCCGCGTCGGCCGATGGCCGCCTCGACCTCGCCCCGGTGCTCCGCGAGGTAGGCGTCGACCTCGGCGTCGTCGAGCTCGAGGTCGCGCAGCACGCCCTCGTACACGAAGCGGAACCCGGCGGCGTACTCGCGGTCCTGGAGCTCGAACGAGCGCCGCACCACCGCGGCCGAGAAGAGCCGCTCCGCCTTCGTGCGGGGACGCGCCACTACCGCTCGCCCCGCCCGCCCGGGATCACGAGCAGCTGGCGGAAGATGCCCTCGCCTTCGCTGCGGGTGGTGACGCCCTCGTGCTCGACGAGGGCGAGGTGGATCTGGCGGCGCTCGCGGGCGCTGATGGGCGCCACGGCGAGCACCTTGCCGGTGCGGATCGCGGCCGCGGCGAGCCGCTCCGCCATGGCCTTCACCGCGGGATCGCCCTCCTGGGCGAACCCGCCCACCTCGAGGTTCACCCACTTGCGCCCCTCGGAGCGCGGGTTCACCACGCGGTTCACGAGGTACTGGACCGCCTCGACGAGCGCCGAGGAGAGCTCGACGGCGTTCCCGGCGCGCGGGTTCAGGGCGACGCCGATCTGCTCGGCCGTCTCCTTCACCTCGACGTCCACCGCCGCGCCGAGCCGCTCGAGGAGCCCTGTGCAGAACTCCCGCGCCCGGGCGACCTTCTCCGGCGCCTCGGCCGGCGGCGGGCTCGGGGTTCCCTTGGTCTCGTCCATGGCTCCCCCCGGACTACTTGGCCTTCGCGGGCGCCGGCACGGCCGGCATGCGCCGCATCATCCACTGCTGCTGCGCGATGGACAGGAGGTTGTTCACGAAGATGTAGAGGGTGAGGCCCGCCGGCACGCTCAGCATGAGGAACGTGAAGAAGCCGGGCATGAAGTAGAGCATCATCTTCGCCTGCGCGTTGTCGGCGGGCTGGGGCGACAGGCGCTGCATGATGAACTGCGAGAGGCCCATCGCGATCGGCAGGACGAAGAACGGGTCCTTGATCGTGAGGTCGTGGATCCAGAGGAACGGCTCGCGGTAGAGCTCGACCGAGGTCTGCAGCGTCGCGTAGAGGGCGAACCAGATCGGCAGCTGGATGAGCATCGGCAGGCAGCCGCCGAGCGGGTTCACCTTGTGCTGCTGGTAGAGCTGCATCGTCGCGAGGTTCAGCTTCTCGCGGTCGTTGCCGTGCTTGGCCTTGAGCTTCTCGATCTCCGGCTGCAGCTTCCGCATCTCGTTCATCGACTGCATCGACTTCGCGGTGAGCGGGTAGAGCAGGAGCTTCACGAGCAGCGTGAGGAGGATGATCGCGACGCCCCAGTTCCCCACCAGCCGCTCGAACCAGCGCATCACATAGAGGAGCAGGCGGGCGAAGAACGCGAACGGGCGGGCCATCGTGCCGTAGTCGATGGCGCTCTCGAAGTTGCGGCCGTAGGCGCGCAGGTGATCGAGGTCCTTCGGGCCGGAGTACACGGTGAGCGCGTACTTGCGGGAGCCGCCCTCGAACGGCAGGCGCAGCGCGGCGAGCGCGCTGCCCTTCTCCGTGCCCTTCGCGAAGACGCAGCTCCCGGCCGGCTCGGCGGGGAAGATCGCCGAGACGAAGTAGCCCTGGTCGAGCCCGACCCAGGCCGCCGTGCCCTCCACCTTCTCCACGGCCTGGTCGCCGTCGACCTTGAAGCGCTCGGTCGTGTCCGCCGCGCGGCACACCGGGCGGATGAACTCGACCGGCGGCCCGGAGAAGAAGCCGCCGGACTTCGTCTTGGGCGGCATGTAGCCGGGGTAGAGGATGACGATCCCCGCGCCCGGCGCGGCGGCGCCCTGGACCTCGAGCTCGAGGGCGAGCTCGTGGAACTTGCCGGTGAGGCGGAAGGTCTTCCGGACGGTGGCGTTGCCGGCGCGGCCCTCGAAGGTCACCGAGCGCGCGTCCTTCGCGACGACCCGCATCGGCGCGCGCGCCGACGGATCGCTCGCCGCGTCCTGCGCGCCGCCCAGCTCCGGCGAGGCCACCACCGCGAGCGGGTAGGGCTGATCCTTCGCCACCCGCACGAGGTCGATCTGCACCGGCTTCCCCTCGTGGTCGCGGCGGTACTTCTCGCCCTCGAGCACGACCTCCTTGAGCGCGCCGCCGTGGCTCGTGAGCACCGCCTCGAAGCCGTCGCCCGCGAGCTTCACGAGCTCCTCGGGGGTGTTCTCCGGGACGGCAGGCGCCGCCGGCGCCACCGGGGCAGGGGCGGGCGCCGCCGGCGCGGTCTGGGCCGCCTCGGGACGCTTCTGCGCGCCGGGCTTCGGCTTCGGCGAGGGGAAGACGAACTGCCAGACAATGAGGACCGCCACGGAGAGGACGGTGGCGATGAGGACACGACGGTTCTCGGGACCCAAGGTTACCTCTCGGACTCCGGCACCGGATCGATGCCGCCGGGATGGAAGGGATGGCACTTGAGAAGCCGCCGCGCCGCGAGCGCCGACCCCTTGAGCGCGCCGTGGCGCTCGAGGGCCGTCACCGCGTAGGCGGAGCAGCTCGGATAGAAGCGGCAGGCGGGCGGAAGCAGCGGCGACACGAGCCGCTGGTAGAGGCGCACGAGGAGCACGAGGGCGCCCCGGATCACGCGCTCCCCCTCGGGGCGAGCCGCGTCCGCGCGGCCGCGAGCGCGAGGCGGATCCCGTCCCTACCCGCGGCGAGCGCGCCCGCGCGAGCGATCACGACGAAATCCACCGCGGGCAGATCACCCTGCATCGCGCGGAACTCCTCCCGCACCCAGCGCTTCACCCGGTTGCGCTCGACCGCGTTCGCGATCTTGGACGACACCGTGATCCCGATGCGCGGCCGGGCTCCGCCGGAGTCGAGCGACAGGACGAGCACGTCTCCGGCGTAGAGCCGCGTACCGCGCTGCTGGACGAGGAGGAATTCGCGGCGGCGGCGCAGGCGCGCCGCCTTGGGTAGCTTCACCTGCAGTGCTACTTCTTCGGCGTGCTCGGCGTGAGGCGCTTGCGACCCTTCGCGCGGCGGCTCTTGATCACGTTCTGCCCGCCCGGAGAGCTCATGCGCTTCCTGAAACCGTGCGTGCGATTACGGCGCTGCTTCTTCGGCTGATATGTCCGCTTCATGGCGCGGCAACCTCCCCGATCAGTCGCGAGATGTCAAGGTTTCCAGAGACTTGGCCCGTTCCGCCGGACCCTCGCGCGATCCGTCACCGCCCCGTCACGCGAAAAGCTCGTCGTTTCGCGACCACGCACGACGCCCTTGATCCTCTCGGTGAACCTTGGCTAACTTCCGCCCCCACGCAACACGAGGCCGCCTGCACTCTCGCCCTACGAGCGCCGAGTGAGCCGTCGTCCGGAAGCCCGGGCGTCGGAGGGGGGATCCTCGTTCCGTTGCGCGCACCTCGGGGGACAGCAGCATGGACTCGCGCGCGAGCGCCAAGATGATCTCGCCGGCAGACGAGCTCTGGTCGCGCCTCGACGCGTTCCTGCGCTCCCGGCTGCGCCCTGACCTGTACGACCGCTGGTTCGCGCCGCTCCACCTCGTCTCGCTCGAGGGGAGCCGGCTGCAGATCGCCGCGCCCGACCGCTTCCACCGGGACTTCGTCGAGGACAACTACCGCTCCTTCTTCGAGGAGTTCGTGCCCGGCCTCGCCGGCCAGGCGGTCCAGATCACGTTCGTGGTGGACGCCGCGCCGCGCCTCGCGCCGACGCCCCTGCCGCTCGCGGACGGCCCGGCGCTCACGCCGGTGCCCCGCGCGGCGGAGGCGGCCGACCCGCGCGACTCGCGGCCGAACCCGCGCTACACCTTCGACACCTTCGTGGTGGGCGAGTCGAACCGCTTCGCGTTCGCCGCGGCCCAGGCCGTGGCCGCGAACCCCGGCCACACCTGGAACCCGCTCTTCCTGCACGGCGACTCCGGGCTCGGCAAGACCCACCTCCTGCACGCCCTCGCCCACGCCATCCTCGACAAGCACCAGGGCGGGCGCGTCGCCATCGTCTCCTCGGAGCGCTACACGAACGACTTCGTCGCCGCGCTCTCGAAGGGCACGATGGACGAGTTCCGCCACAAGTACCGCGAGTGCGCCGCGCTGCTCGTCGACGACGTGCAGTTCCTCGCCGGGAAGGACAAGACGGCGGAGGAGTTCTTCCACACCTTCAACGAGCTCCACGATCACCACGTGCAGATCGTCCTCTCGAGCGATCGCAGCCCGAAGGAGCTGAAGGGGCTCGACGCCCGGCTCTGCTCGCGCTTCGAGTGGGGCATGCGCGTCCAGATCGAGGTGCCCGAGTTCGAGACGCGCGCCGCCATCCTCCAGAAGAAGGCAGAGGTCGAGTCGATCGACCTGCCCGGCGAGGTGACCCAGCTCCTCGCCAGCCACATCCGCTCGAACGTGCGCGAGCTCGAGGGCGCGCTCATGCGCCTCGCCGCCTTCGCCTCCTTGAAGAGCGAGCCCATCACCGTGCCGCTCGCGCGCGACGTGCTCGGCGACGTGATCCCGCCCGAGGGCTACAAGCCGCCCATCGAGCGCATCCAGGAGGCGGTGGCGGCGCACTACGGCCTCACCGTCGCGAAGCTCACGAGCGCCTCGCGCGAGCAGAAGATCGCGCAGCCGCGCCAGGTGGCGATGTACCTCTGCCGCGAGCTCGGCAAGGAGAAGTTCCAGTCCATCGCCGAGCGCTTCAACAAGAAGGACCACACCACCGTCATCGCCGCGGTGGAGCGGATCCGCTCGCTCATGGAGAGCGAGGAGACGGTCCGCACCGCCGTGCAGGTCCTCACCGCGAAGCTCGCGCCCTGAGCCGCGCGACGCCCTCGACCCCGCTCCCGTTCGCGCGCGGGCCGCTACAGGCGGCCTCGCGCGTCCTTGCGTCCGCTCGCCGGGCGCCCGCGACGGCTCGGCTCGCCTCCCGGGCTCGGCGCGAGGCTGTGGATCATCTGTGGATCCGGCACCGATCCTCGTGGGGACGGGGTGTGGACCGCTGTTGACACCGTTTCTCGGCCCGCGCTACACAAACTCGACCCAAAGGGATCCGGAGAGTTTTCCAGGCCGAAAGCTCCAGGAGTTTCGCGGGTTCCGAGCCCTTATCCACATCCACTCGGCCCCTGCTGTTACTTCTAGGATCACAAGAAGAGGATCTTCCCATGGAACTGAAGATCGGAGTCGCTGAGCTCTCGAAGGCGCTCGGGCGCTCCCAGGGCATCGTGGAAAAGAAGAGCACGATGCCGATCCTCTCCCACGTCCTCCTCGAGGCGAAGAAGGGTCAGCTCGTCGTCTCGGCGACCGACCTCGACCTCGCCGTCTCGTCCGAGCACGGCGAGAGCTGCGAGGTGCTGAAGGAAGGCGCCCTGGCCGTCTCGGCCCGCCACCTGTACGAGATCGTTCGCGCCCTGCCCGAGCAGCAGGTCACCCTAAAGCGCGCGAACAACAACTACCTCGAGGTGCGGAGCGGCCCCTCCGAGTTCCGCATCGTCGGCCTCCCCGCCGAGGACTTCCCGGCACTCCCCCGCTTCGAGAAGGTCACCTTCACGGACGTGAAGCCGGACGAGCTGCTCGAGATGATCGAGCGGACCTTCTTCGCCGTCTCGAACGACGAGACCCGCTACAACCTGAACGGCGTCTACTTCGAGCCGAGCCCCGAGGTGCTCCGCCTGGTCGCGACGGACGGGCACCGCCTGTCGCTCTCCGAGCGCCCCTCGAGCAGCACGTTCGGGCTGAAGCGCGGCGTGATCCTGCCGAAGAAGGGCCTCCAGGAGCTGCGCAAGCTCCTCGCCGAGGCCGTCGAGGGGGGCACGGAGGCCGGCGAGACGAAGCTCGGCTTCGTCGAGAACAGCGCCATCTTCCGCCGCCCGGGCGTGATCCTCTCGATGCGGCTCATCGAGGGGCTCTTCCCGGACTACCGGCAGGTCATCCCGAAGCAGGGCGAGAAGGTGGTCCGGGTCGGGCGGGACCGCCTCCTCGAGACGCTGCGGCGCATCTCGCTCCTCTCCACCGACAAGGCCCACGCGGTGAAGCTCGAGCTCGGGAAGGGCACGCTCCGGGTGCTCTCGCAGAACCCGGACCTCGGCGAGGCCAAGGAGGAGGTGCCGGTCGAGTACGAGGGCGAGCCGCTCAAGATCGGCTTCAACGCGCGCTACCTCATGGACGTGCTCGCGGTGGTGAAGAGCGCCGACGTGCAGCTCGAGCTCGCGGACGACCTCTCCCCGGGCGTGCTCCACGGCGGCGACGAGAAGGATCAGGGCTTCACCGCGGTGGTGATGCCGATGCGGATCTGACGTCCCGGGTGAAGCTCCTCTCCCTCGCCGTAAAGGACTTCCGCAACCTCGCCGAGGTCGTGCTCGAGCCCTCGCCGCGCGCGACCGTGCTCCTCGGCGAGAACGGCCAGGGGAAGACGAACCTCCTCGAGGCCATCTACTTCCTCACCACGCTGAAGCCCCTGCGGGCGGCGCGCCTCGTGGAGCTCGTCCGCCACGGCGCCGAGCGGGGTGAGGTCGCGGGCGACTTCGACGGCCCGGGCGGCGTCCGGCGGGTGGCGGTGCAGGTCGCCGCCGGGGGACGGGTGGCGCTCCTCGACGGAAAGCCGCAGGAGCGGCTCGACGACTACTTCGAGGGGCTCGCCGCCGTCTGCTTCGCGCCCGACGACCTCTTGCTCGTGAAGGGCGGACCGGAGGGTCGCCGCCGCTTCCTCGACCGGGCCGCCTTCAACCGCTGGCCGGCGGTGCTCGGCGAGGCGCGCGACTACGTGCGGGCCCTGCGCGCCCGGAATGCCGCCCTGCGCGGCGGGGTCGCCGAGGTCGAGGCGAGCTTCCGCGCCCCGCTCGCGCGGGCCGGGGCGCGCCTCGTGCGCCGCCGGCAGGCCCTCGTCGACGAGCTGGCGCCGCGGGTGGGCGCCGCCTTCCGGGAGATCTCCGGCCCGGGCGCGCCGGACGCGCGCTTCGCGTACCGGCCCTCGGCCGGCCTCTCCGGCGAGGGCAGCGAGGCGGAGCTCGCCGCAGCGCTCGACGCGGCCCTCGGGGCGCGGCTCGAGCGCGATCGCGAGCGCGGCTTCACCTCCGCCGGCCCGCACATGGACGAGCTCGTCCTCGCGCTCGACGGCCGCGGCGCCCGCGCCTACGCGAGCCAGGGACAGCAGCGCGCCCTCGTGCTCGCCCTCAAGATCGCCGAGATCGAAAATCTTCGGGCGGCGCTCGGCCGGCCGCCTTTGCTCCTGCTCGACGACGTGTCGTCCGAGCTCGATCCCGCCAAGAACCGCTACCTGCTCGCCTACCTGGCTGCCCTGCCGGCGCAGGCGTTCCTCACCACCACCGACCGGCGGCTGCTCGAGCCCGCGGCCGGCCCGGATACGACCTTCTATAGGGTAGAGCGCGGGGTGGTCACGCCGCTCGTTTCCTGAGTGGATCCGAGAAGTTGAGTTGACGAAGGGAACGTTGCCAGCAGCCGCCTTGCCTGCTATACCCCACTGTCTCGCCTAAGCTGCGGGAACCCTTCGGGGAAACGACGGAGGAACCCCCCTGGAAACCGCCGAGAAGAGCCTTCAGCCGACGAACGGCGTGGAGGAGTACGGAACCGACGCGATCAAGGTGCTCGAGGGCCTGGAGGCGGTCCGCAAGCGCCCGCACATGTACATCGGCGACGTGGGGGAGCGCGGGCTCCACCACCTCGTGTACGAGGTCGTCGACAACTCGGTCGACGAGGCGATGGCGGGGCGGGCGAACGAGATCAACGTCACGATCCACGCCGACCGCTCGATCACCATCGTCGACAACGGCTCCGGCATCCCCATCGGCCCTCATCCCACGGTGAAGGGGATGGACACGCTCGACGTGGTGCTCACGAAGCTCCACGCCGGCGGCAAGTTCGAGTCGAACGCGTACAAGGTGTCGGGCGGCCTCCACGGCGTCGGCGTCACCTGCGTGAACGCGCTCTCCGAGTGGCTCAAGGCCGAGGTCTACCGCGACGGCAAGGTCTGGCAGCAGCGCTACGAGCGCGGCACGCCTGCGGGCAAGGTCACGGCCGTCGGCGAGACGCAGCGGCGCGGCACGAAGATCACCTTCAAGCCGGACTCGACCATCTTCGAGGTGTTCGACTTCTCCTTCGAGACGCTCTCCGGCCGCCTGCGCGAGCTCGCCTTCCTGAACGCCGGCCTCAAGATCACCATCGACGACGAGCGGAGCGGCAAGAAGCACGAGTTCCTGTTCAAGGACGGCATCCGCGAGTTCGTGGCCTACCTGAACAAGAGCCGCGACGTGCTCTTCCAGCCCCCCATCTCGCTCCGCCAGGAGGTGGAGACCGAGCGCGGCGCCGCCGTCGTCGAGATCGCCCTGCAGTGGAACGACGGCTACGACGAGAAGGTCTTCGCCTTCGCGAACAACATCCACAACCACGAGGGCGGCACCCACCTCATCGGCTTCAAGACCGCCCTCACCCGCACCATCAACGCGTACGGGCAGAAGAACAACCTGTTCAAGGACCTGAAGGACGAGCTGCCCTCCGGCGACGACATGCGCGAGGGGCTCGCGGCGGTGATCTCCATCCGGCTGCCCGGCGCGAGCTTCGAGGGCCAGACGAAGACGAAGCTCTCGAACACCGAGGCGAAGAGCATGGTCGAGACCATGCTCAACGAGCGGCTCGGCGCGTTCCTGGAGGAGAACCCGAACGTCGCGAAGCGCGTCTGCGGCAAGGTGGCGGAGGCGACCCGGGCGCGCATCGCCGCGCGCAAGGCGCGCGAGACGGTGCGCCGCAAGGGCGCGCTCGACGGCGCCTCGCTGCCGGGGAAGCTCGCCGACTGCCAGTCCAAGGACCCGCGCGAGTCCGAGCTCTTCCTCGTGGAGGGCGACTCCGCAGGCGGCTCGGCGAAGCAGGGGCGCGACCGGCGCATCCAGGCCATCCTCCCCCTGCGGGGCAAGATCCTGAACGTCGAGAAGGCGCGCTTCGACAAGATGCTCTCGTCCGCCGAGATCGCGACGATGATCACCGCGCTCGGGACCGGCATCGGGCCCGAGGAGTACGACGCCGGCAAGATCCGCTACCACAAGATCGTGATCATGACGGACGCGGACGTCGACGGCTCGCACATCCGGACGCTGCTCCTCACCTTCTTTTTCCGGCAGATGCCGGAGCTCGTCGAGAGGGGCTACCTCTACATCGCCCAGCCGCCGCTCTACCGCGTGCAGAAGGGCAAGAAGGAGAGCTACCTCAAGGACGAGCCGGCGCTCGACGAGTTCCTGCTCCACCTCGGCACGGACAAGGCGAAGCTGGTCTCCGGCGAGACCGTGGTGGGGGGGCACGACCTGAAGCGCCTCGCGCAGGAGGCGCTCGCCTACCGCGCGCTCCTCGCCCGCGTCGATCGGCGCCGCGACAGCCGCATCGTCGACGCGGCGGTCCAGCTCGGAGACCTCGACCTCGAGCTCCTGAAGCACCACGAGAAGGTGAAGGAGCAGGTCCAGAAGATCTACGACCGGGCGCAGAAGCTCCACCCCGAGCTCGAGGTGCGCCTCGCCAAGATCGAGCGCGACGAGGAGCACGGCTGCGACGCGCTGGTGTTCCAGACCACCATGTCGGGCGCCACCCGCACGACGCGCATCGACTTCGACTACCTCTCCGGCCCGGAGTGGGGCGAGCTCGCCGGCCTCTACGCGGCGGTGGCGGAGATCGGCCCCGGCCCGCACCGGCTCCAGACCGGCGAGGGCGAGGAGGAGGTCGACGACGTCTTCGCCGCGGTGGAGGCGCTCAAGAAGAGCGCCACGGCGGGCCAGACCATCCAGCGTTACAAGGGGCTCGGCGAGATGAACCCCGAGCAGCTCTGGGAGACGACGATGGACCCCACCCGCCGCACGCTCCTGCAGGTCCGCGTCGACGACACCGTCGAGGCGGACGAGGTCTTCAGCGTGCTCATGGGCGACGCGGTCGAGCCGCGCCGCGAGTTCATCGAGAAGCACGCCCTCGACGTGCAGAACCTCGACATCTGACAGCAGCCGCCCGCGCGCGAAGGGCTCCTCCCCTTTCGCGCGGGGCGCTCACCGCAAGGACCCAAGCGATGCCTCGCGCCGCCTTCGCCGCCCTCGGCACCTTCGTCCCCGACCGCGTCGTCACGAACGAGGAGCTCACCCGCCACATGGAGACCACCGACGCGTGGATCCAGGAGCGGACGGGGATCCGGGAGCGGCGCTGGGTGCGCGAGGGGACCGAGAACTCCGACCTCGCCTTCGAGGCCACGAAGCGCGCGCTCGACAAGGCCGGCTGGAAGGCGGGCGACATCGAGGCGATCATCTACGCCTCCCTCTCGCCCGACCACATGTTCCCGGGCGACGGCTGCTTCCTCAACGCGAAGCTGGGCATCCCCGGCGTGCCCGCGCTCGACATCCGCAACCAGTGCTCGGGCTTCCTGTACGGGCTCTCCGTCGCCGACGCCTGGATCCGCGCCGGCGTGTACCGCCGCATCCTGCTCGTCGGCTCGGAGATCCACTCCACCGGCCTCGACGTGTCGACCCGCGGCCGGGACGTGGCGGTGATCTTCGGCGACGGCGCCGGCGCGGCCCTCCTCGAGGCGACCGACGACCCGGGCCGCGGCGTGCTCTCGGTGCACCTCCACGCCGACGGCCGCTTCGCGAAGGAGCTCTGGACCGACGCGCCGGGCTCCAAGTACCACCCGCGCGTGCAGGTCGCGCACATCGAGTCGGGCGCGATCTACCCGCACATGGAGGGGCAGAAGGTCTTCAAGCACGCCATCTCCAAGATGCCGGAGGTGGTGCGGCGCGCCCTCGACCAGCACGGCCTGACCCCGAAGGACCTGAAGGTGCTCGTGCCGCACCAGGCGAACCTGCGCATCGCGCAGATGGTGCAGCGCAGCCTCGAGCTCGAGGACGCCCAGGTCTTCAACAACATCCAGAAGTACGGGAACACCACCGCGGGCTCCATCCCCATCGCGCTCGCCGAGGCCGTCGAGGAGCGCGGGGTCTCGCGCGGGGACCTCGTCGGGCTCTGTGCGTTCGGGGCGGGTTTCACCTGGGGGAGTGCCCTGGTACGCTGGTAGGTCGCTGCCGCGCGGGAGGATTCCCGCCCGCGCCGTCGAGAGGAAACCCGCGCCGGGGAAGCGCAGCGAGGAAAAGCAGGCCGCCCGTGCGTCGCAACGATGAGGCGTCGTCCAACGGCAGGACTGCGGACTTTGGATCCGCGTATGAAGGTTCGAATCCTTCCGCCTCAGCCAACTCCGGCCCGAGGCCCGGCAGCGCGCGCGCGGAGCTGAAGGCGCTGGCGCGCCCGAGCCACGTGCTCCTCGTGCCGCTCGGCGAGGTGAGCCCGAAGGTCGTCGCCGAGGCGGCCCAGGCGCTGCGCGAGGTGCTCGGGGTCGCCGCGAAGAACGGCCCCTCGCTCGACCGACCGCGCTACGCGTTCAACGAGGCGCGCGGCCAGTACCACGCCACCTCGATCCTCCGCCGCCTCGCCTCGCTGCGCACGGGCGGGAGCGGGCCGGTCCCGGTGGTGGGGATCACCGACGTCGATCTGTTCCTCCCCGACGCGCCCTACGTCATCGGCGACGCCGACCGCGACGCGGGGGCGGCGATCTTCTCGCTCGCGCGGCTCTCGCACGGGGCGCCCGCGGAGGTCCGGCGGCGCGCGCAGGTCGAGACCGTCCACGCGACCGGCCACCTCCTCGGCCTCTCGCACTGCGCGGACTACCGCTGCGCCATGTTCGTCTCCCGCGACGCCGCCGACTCGGACCGCAAGGGCCCCGGCCTGTGCGCGAGCTGCCGCGCCGCGCTCGGCTCGGAGGGGTGACGCCGCGGTGCGGCGGCTCTGCCAGACGGAGCGGTCGAGCTGCGGCGCGTGCTGCGGGCTCTACAACGGCCGCGACCTCTCCCGCGAGGGCCTGCGCGCGGAGCTCTCCCGGCGCAGCCGCGCGCTCGCCCGCGTGCCGCGGACGCCCGCGGCGTTCCGCGCCGCCGCGGCGGCCATCGCCGCCGACTCGCCCGCGCCGCTGTTCCCGTCGGTGCGGATCTGCCCGCTGCTCGGCTTCCTCGACGCGGCGGAGACGCGCGTCGGCTGCCTCGCCCACCCGCTCGCGACCGGCGGCGCCGACCTGCGCGACTGCGGCGCCTATGACGTCACCACCTGCGACGCGTTCCTCTGCCCGAGCCACGCCTGGCTTGCGGAGGAGGAGGCGGCGCTCCTCGACCGCGCCCTCGCGGACGACTTCCACCTCTACGGGCTCGTCGTGACGGACGTGCCGTTCCTGCGCGCGGCGCTCGCGGGCGTGTCGGCGCGCACCGGGGCGAGGGTGGAGCTCCGCCACCTCGAGCACGCGCCGTTCCGCTCCGCGCTGCGGCGGCTCTTCGCCCTCAAGGAGGAGCTCGCCCCCGGCTCGGAGGGGCTCTTCGGGGCGTTCCGGCCGGGCAGGGACGGGGAGCCGGTGCCGCGCCGCATCGACTACGAGGCCCTGGGCGCCGCGCCGTCGCCCTACGACGAGATCCTCACCTGCGTGGGCGCGGACCCGCGCTCCGGGAACGACCTCGAGCTGTTCGAGCGCGAGGTGACGCGCCGGCTCGACGCTGCGGCGGCGGCGTTCCCGCGAGCGGTCGGTCGCTAGCCGGCGGCCAGCTCCGCGCGACGCTCCCGCCGACGCGAGGCCCGGCTGCACGGCCGCCCACGAGTCCGCGCTCAGCGCAGGAAGCCCGCGCGCCGCGCCACGTCCCGGATGGCGTCGGCGATGGGCCCCGGCGCCTCCTCCTGCGGATAGTGGCCGGCGGAGAGGCGCGTCACGCACGCCCGGGGCAGCGCCGAGGCGACGCCGCGGAGCGCGCGGCCGAGCACCGGATCGCGCTCGCCCCACACCACCGCGGCCGGGCCGTCGAAGGCGGTCGCGACGGCGAGCGCGCGCTCGAGGCCGGCGACGGATGGGTGATCGGGGCGCAGCGGGACCATCCGCGCGAGGGCGAGGGGCGCCGTGCGATCGCGGAGCCGCCGCAGCGGCCAGCGGTAGGCGCGCGCGACGTCTCCGCGGATCGAGCGGCGATCGGCCTGCGCGAGGTGGAGCGCGTTCTGCGGGAAGCCGAGGAGCCGGAAGAGGAGCGCGGGGAGGACGGGCAGGTTCGCGAGGCGGTGGAAGGCGGTCTTGCGGGAGCCCGGGCGCGGGGGTCCGACGCCGGTGTTCGTGACGACGAGCCCCGCGAGCCGCCCCGGGCGATCGGCGAGGGCGGCGAGGCCGATGGGGCCGCCCCAGTCGTGCACGGCGAGGACGAAGCGGCCGGGGACGACCGCGTCGAGGAAGGCGCCCATCACGCGGGCGTGGTTCTCGAGCGTGTGGAAGCGCGGGTCGCGCGGCTTCTCGGAGAGGCCGAGGCCGGGGAGATCCGGCATGACGAGGCGGAGCGGCGCGTCGCGGAGCCCGTGGGCGACCTCGCGCCAGAGGAAGCTCCAGGTCGGGTTCCCATGGAGGAGCACGACCGGCGGCGCGCCGGCGGGACCCGCCTCCATGACGTGCAGGGCGAGGCCGCCGGCGACGACCACCGAGCGCTCGAACGGGAGCGCCCGGGCGAGGAACGGCGGGAGCGGCGGGGCGGGGAGCCGCTCCACGAATCCCCTACCCTTCGCGCGGCGCGCGCGCGGCGGGGAGCCCGAGCGCGACGATCTCGGCGACGTCCAGGACCTTCAGCTTCTCCTCGCGGCCGGTCTCGTTCACGCCGTCCTTCATCATGGTGAGGCAGAACGGGCAGCCGGTGGCGATGACGCCGCCGGTCTCGCCGAGCGTCCGGGCCGCCTCCTCCACCCGGTCCTGGTTCACCCGCGTGCCGAGCTTCTCCTCGAGCCAGAAGCGGCCGCCGCCGGCGCCGCAGCAGAAGCCCTGCCGGCGGTTGCGCTCCATCTCGACGAGCTTCACGCCCGCGACGGCGCCGAGCGCCTCGCGGGGCGCCTCGGTGACGCCGTTCCAGCGCGCGAGGTAGCACGGGTCGTGGAAGGTGACGGGCCCGAGCCCCTCGGCCGCGCCGGGCGTGAGCCTCCCGTCGGCCACGAGCTTCGCGATGAGCTCGGCGTGGTGCACGACCTCGTAGCGCCCGCCGAACTGCGGCAGCTCGTTCTTGATCGTGTTGAGGCAGTGCGGGCACTGGACGAGGATCTTCTTCACGCCGTAGCCGTTCAGCGTGTCCACGTTCGCCTGCGCCTGCAGCTGGAACAGGTACTCGTTGCCGAGGCGGCGGGCCGCCTCGCCGTTGCAGGTCTCCTCCTCGCCGAGGATGGCGAACGAGACCTTCGCCTCGCGGAGGATCCGCACGATGGCGCGCGAGACCTTCTTCTGGCGGTCGTCGAACGCGCCGGCGCAGCCCACGAAGAACAGGTACTCGAACGGCTCGCCGGCCGCGGCGCGCGGCACGTCGAGGTCCTCGCACCACTCGGTGCGCTTGTTCGAGCCGATGCCCCAGGGGTTCCCCTGCGTCTCGATGCCCTTGAACACCCGGGCCGCCTCGTCCGGGAAGGCCGACTCGACGAGCACCTGCTGGCGGCGCATGTCCACGAGGCGCGGGATGTTCTCGATGAGGACCGGGCAGGCCGTCTCGCACCAGCCGCAGGTGGTGCAGGCCCAGAACGTCTCCGGCGGGATGACCGAGGTGATGGGCGGGAGCCCGGCGAGCGCGGCGTCGCGCGCGGCAGGGTCCTTTGCCCGGGCCGCGGCGGTGAGCGCGGGGGCCACCTCCGCGAGGTGGTGCCGGATCGACCGGTTCACCTCCTTGTGCGAGAGGGGCTTGCCGGTGACGTAGGTCGGGCAGTGCGTCTGGCAGCGCCCGCACTCGGTGCAGCTGTAGACGTCCCAGGCCTCCTTCCACGACAGGTCCTTCACGGTCGCGGTCCCGAAGCTCGCGTCCTCCGCCTCGAGGTCGAGCTTGCGGAGCGCGACGGCGGGGGGGAGCCGCGCGAAGAAGACGTTCGGGAGGCCGGTGATGATGTGGAAGTGCTTCCCGAACGGGAGGACGTTCAGGAACACGAGGATGAGGGCGAGGTGCAGCCAGAAGGCGAGGACGCCGAGCGCGTGCGCCTGGCCCGCCGGGAGCGGCGCGAGGAGCGCGCGGCCGAGCGCGCCGGCCGGTCCCCACGCGGAGCCGGGCGCGCCGCGCGAGAGGAGCTCCGACCCCTCGAACACGAGGTCCGTCACCATGAGGCCGGCGATGAAGAGCAGGATCACGACGCCCTCGGTCGAGAGCGTCACCCGGTCCGGCTTCGTGACGAGCCGCCGCCAGAGGAACCCGGCCACGCCCACCAGCGCCGCGAGCAGGACGAGGTCCTTCACGAGGCCGTACACGCGGCCGAACGGGGCCTCCGGCGCGAGGAGCGGCAGGTGGAACCCCTCGGAGAAGCCCATCCCGAACATCGTGATCGTGCGCAGCGCGAGCACGAGGAACGCCGCGAAGATGACGACGTGGAGGAGGCCCGGGCCGCGCTCCTCCGGATCGACGAGCCGCTTCTGGCCGAGGCCGAAGCGGAGGAGCGTCGCGAGCCGCTCGCCGGTCCGCGAGAGCCGGTCGTCGCGCCGGAGCGCGAGGAGCGGCGCGATCCTCTGGAGCATCGTGAACGCGAAGAACGCGAGCGCGAAGACGAGCATCGCGGCCGTGAGGAAGGGGCTCATGACGCGGCACGCTATCACCCCGCTCGGGCCCGGCAAGTCGCCGCAGCGGTCACGGCGGGGGGGCGAAAATGCCATGTCGGGAAGCGAAGAGGCCGCCCGCGGACGGGCGGCCTCCAGGCGTCTCGACCTTCACCCGGTGCTATGCCGGCTTTCAGCGCCGGCCGTTGCCCCGGCCGTCCTTCTCGTCGTCGTCGCCCTTCTTGTCCCCGCCCTGCCCGCGGCCGTTGCCATTGCCGTTGCCGCGGGGGCCGGCGCGGTCCGGACGGCCGCTCGGGGCGGGGGCGGGCGCGGCCTGGCCGGGCGGAGTGCCGCCGTGGCCCGGGGCGGCGCCGCTGTTGCCGGGCGAGGACGGCGCCTGCGCGGGAGAGGCGGCGCGGCCGGGCGTCGAGCCGTGGTCGCGATCGTCGTCGCCGCGGCCCGGCCGGCCCGCCGGCGGGGTCGGAGCCGGAGCCGGCGCCTGCGGGTAGGCCGGCGCGGCGTGGCCGGGCGGGAGGTTGCCGTGGCCGGGGGCGTCGTCGGAGCGGCCGGGTCGGTCCTGCGTCGGATAGGGCGCGGGAGCCGGCGGCTGCGGGTAGGGAGCCGGTGCCGGGGAGGCATGCCCGGGCGGCGTCCCGCCGTGGCCGGGCGGGAGGTTGCCGTGACCGGGGGCGTCCTCGGAGTGGCCGGGGCGGTCCGGCTGCGGGTACGGCGGATAGCTCGGCGCCGGGGCGGGGGCCGGCGCGGGCAGCGGCGCGGGGCGCGGGGCCGGGTACGAAGGCGCGGGATAGGGGGCGGGACGCGGCGCCGGGTAGCCGGGCTGCGGCGCGGGAGCCGGGCGCCGGTCGTCGTAGCCGGGATAGGCCGGGCGGCGATCGTCGTAGGCCGGACGCGGCGCCGGACGCCGGGCGGGCGCGACCACCGGCCAGTAGCTCGGCGGCGGCGGGCGGTTCGGGCGCCACGCGCCGCGGAACACGAAGCCGCGACCGCGGTTCCACGCGAAGTCCGGCCCGCTCGGCGGGTAGTACTCGTGGTTGTGCGGCCCGCGCATGTAGCACCAGCCGCGACCGGGCACCGGGTGCCCGCCGTAGTACGAGAACACGTACGGGCCGCGGTAGGAGTAGGCGCCGTCGTAGACGTCGTACTCGTCGAGGCGGTCGGGGGCGTAGTCGTGCCGGTGCGGTCCCTCCTCGTAGCACCAGCCGCCGCCGAACGCGTCGGGCACGAAGTGCTGGCCCTCGTACCAGACCACCGCGACGCGGGGCGGCGCGGGCGCGGGCATGGGCGCAGGAGGGGGCGGAGGTGAGTAGACCGGCCGGCTCGCCGCGGTGTCGACGACGCACCCGGTGGCGAGGGCGGCGAAGGTGGCGGCGAGGAGGAGGCGCTTCATCGGGGAACTCCTTCGCGAGGGCTCGCTCGATCGACGCGCGGCGGGCGTCGGCATTCACCGGGGCGCCTCGCGCACCCCGCGGCGAGCGTAGTCGCAACGCGCGTGCCGGGCGAGCCCGCGACCGGAAAAGCGTGCGGGAGCGCGGCGCGCCGCGGCTGCGGGGGATGTGGGCGTGCCCGCCGCGCACGGGCGCGGGCACACTCGGCGGAACGCTCAGTGAATGACGCGCGCCAGCGGGAGGCCGTGGCGCACCCGCGCGTACCGCTCCAGGATCTCGCGGTACTCGTCGGCGGAGCGCGGTCCGGCGACGAGCCACTCCTCGCCCACGACGAGGGCGGGCGCGACCTCGACGCCGCGGTCCACCGCCTCCTCGTAGCGAGCGCGCACGCGCCGCTCGGTCGAGGGGGTCGCGAGCGCGCAGGCGAAACGCGAGACGTCGAGGCCGGCGCACCCGGCGAGCTCGTAGAGGACGTCCCGGCGCGACACGTTCACCCCGCGGAAGAGGGCCGCCTGGCGGAGCGCGGTGCGGAGCGCCTCCTCGCTCCCGGCGCCCTGGAGCCGCGCGGCGGCGAGCGCGGCGAGGGGCGGGATGGACGAGAGCGGCGGATCCTGCGAGAGCCACAGGTCGGGCGTGATGCCCTGCGCCTCGGGCTCCTTCGCGGCGCGCCGCGCGGCGCGGGCGAGCCGTTCACGCTCGGTCCGCGACATCGCGCGCGGCTCGAGGCGCAGCGGGAACGGCTCGTGGCGGAGCGGCTCGTAGGTGCGCTCGAGGTCGGCGAGCGCGGCGGCGATGCGCTTCTCGGCGACGAGGCACCAGGGAGAGAGCGGATCCTCGTACAGGACGAGCGGGATGGGCTCGACGGGCGGGGTTCGAGGTGGCACGGTTGCGCGGATTCTAGATGCCGCGATCCGTTTGTTGAAGGGGCGTCCGCGGGCTGGCCTGCTCGCCTGGCCGCTCCCCACCTCCACTCACACGAGGTGGCCGCCCACGTAGCCGGAGTGGCGGGCGTGGCCGTACTCGACGGCGTGCGACACGTAGGCCGTGGCGATGTCCACGCCGGTGGCGGCCTCCAGCCCCTCGAAGCCGGGCGAGGAGTTGACCTCCATGATCTTCGGGCCGGTGCGCGCCTCCAGCATGTCGACGCCGGCGACCTCGAGCCCCATCACGCGCGCGGCCTTCACCGCCACCTCGGCGAACTCGCGCTCGAGCGCGACCGCCTCGGCCACGCCGCCGCGGTGGATGTTGGAGCGGAACTCGCCCGCGCGCGCGGTGCGCCGCATGGCGGCCACCACGTGATCGCCCACGACGAGCGCCCGCACGTCCTTGCCGCGCGACTCGGCCACGAGCTCCTGCAGGAGGATCTCCTGGCCGAGCGTCCAGAGCGTGTCGAGCATGCCCTCCACCTCGGCGGAGGTGTGGGCGATCATGACGCCCACGCCCTGCGTCCCCTGGATGAGCTTGATGATGCAGGGCAGGCCGCCCACCATCTCCACCGCCTGGGGGACCTCGTCGCGGTAGCGGCACATCACCGTGCGCGGGATGTCGATGCCGAAGCGCGAGAGGAGCTGCAGCGCGCGGAGCTTGTCGCGCGAGCGGGCGATGGGGATGGCGTTGTTGAGGACCGGCACGCCCATCATGTCGAACTGGTTCACCACCGAGAGGCCGTAGCCGGTGATGGAGGCGCCGATGCGCGGGATGACCACGTGGAGGTCGGTCGCGAGGACCTCCTCGCCGCCGTAGAAGATCCGCGGACGGTCGCGGCCGAGCACCATGTTGCAGCGGAGGGTGTCGAGCACGCGCGGCGCGTGGCCGAGCGCGGTCGCGGCCTCCACGAGCCTCCGCGTCGAGTAGAGCTTCGCGTTGCGCGAGAGGATCGCGACGCCGAGCCCCTCGCCTGGAGCAGTCGCGCGACGGCGGCGCGCGCGGGGTCGCGTTCCGTTCCTGCGGGGGGGCGGCATGAGGCGGGGAAGGTTAGCGGCGCGTCGTCCGGCCCGCAATGGAGCGCCCGCGCGCAGCGGTTCGTTGAGAAACTCCCGCCGCGCTGCTAGAACCCCTGGTTTCCCAGAGGAAAATGCCGTGGACTACAAGGACACCGTCAACCTCCCGAAGACCGCGTTCCCGATGAAGGCGAACCTGCCGCAGCGGGAGCCCGAGATCCTGCGCGGCTGGGAGGAGCAGACGATCTTCCAGCGCCTCGTCGCCTCGAACGCGGAGCGGCCGGGCGCGAAGCGCTTCGTGCTCCACGATGGGCCGCCCTACGCGAACGGCGACATCCACATCGGCCACGCGCTCAACAAGATCCTGAAGGACGTGGTGGTGAAGTACCGCAACCTCAAGGGCGAGGTGGCGGACTACGTGCCGGGCTGGGACTGCCACGGGCTCCCCATCGAGCTCAAGGTGGACAAGGAGCTCGGGCCGAAGAAGCGCGACATGGACCGCGCCCAGATCATCGAGGCGTGCCGCGCCTACGCCCAGAAGTGGATCGAGCGGCAGCGCGAGTCGTTCAAGCGGCTCGGCGTCTTCGGCCGCTGGGACGACCCGTACACCACCATGTCGAAGGGGTACGAGGCGGAGATCGTCCGGACGCTGGCGCGCGCCGCGGAGAAGGGGTTCCTCTTCCGCGGCAAGAAGCCGGTCTACTGGTGCGTCACCGATCGCACCGCGCTCGCCGAGGCGGAGGTCGAGTACGAGGACCACACCTCGCCCTCGATCTACGTGGCCTTCGACCTCGTCTCCCCGCTCCCCGACGCGAAGCTCGCCGGGAAGAAGGCGCGCCTCGTCATCTGGACCACCACCCCCTGGACGCTCCCCGCCAACCTGGCGGTCGCGGCGCACCCCGAGTTCACCTACGTCGCCTACGAGCTGCGCGGGCAGGTGCTCGTCGTCGCGAAGGACCTCCTCACCCGCTTCCTCGCCGACTGCGCGCCGGAAGAGCTCGCGGTGAAGGACGTGCCCGTCGCGCACTCCCCCGACGCGCACGCCGCCGCGACCGGCGGGGGCGGGCTCGTGCCGAGCGCGCACCTCGTCCACCCCGAGCGGATCCTCGCCTACCTCGACGGCAAGGCGCTCGAGGGGCTCACCTACCGCCACCCGTTCATGGGCCGCGAGTCGCCGGTGATCCTCGGCGAGCACGTGACCCTCGAGGCCGGCACCGGGCTCGTGCACACCGCGCCCGGCCACGGCGCCGAGGACTACCAGGTCGGCCTCGCCTACGGGCTCGAAGTCCTGAACCCGGTGGACGGCGCCGGCCGCTTCACGGCGGAGGCCGGCAAGTACGCGGGCAAGAAGATCTTCGAGGCGAACGCGGAGATCGTGGCGGACCTGCAGGCCTCGGGGCACCTCCTCTCCGACCCCAAGGCCTCCCTCCGCCACAGCTACCCGCACTGCTGGCGCTGCCACAACCCGGTGGTCTTCCGCGCCACCGACCAGTGGTTCCTCTCCCTCGAGCACGACGGGCTGCGCAAGAAGGCGCTCGACGCTATCGACCGCGTGCAGTGGATCCCGCGCTGGGGGCGCGAGCGCATCTACGGGATGATCGAGAACCGCCCGGACTGGTGCCTGTCCCGGCAGCGCACCTGGGGCGTGCCGATCCCGGTCTTCTACTGCGAGGGCTGCGCCGAGCCGCTCGTCTCGCCGCCGGTGATGGAGCGGGTCGCGCAGGCGTTCGAGGCGGAGGGCATCGAGGCCTGGTACCGCCACGCCCCGGCCGACTTCACGCAGGGCGAGGCCTGCCCGAAGTGCGGCAAGGCCGAGTTCCGCCGCGAGCAGGACATCCTCGACGTGTGGTGGGACTCGGGCGTCTCCTGGGCGGCGGTGGCCGCGAAGCGCGGCTTCGGCGTGCCGGTGGACCTCTACCTCGAGGGCTCCGACCAGCACCGCGGCTGGTTCCACTCCTCGCTCCTCACCTCGGTCGCCATCCGCGGCCAGGCCCCCTACCGCGGGGTGCTCACCCACGGCTTCGTGCTCGACGGCCAGGGCAAGGCCATGTCGAAGAGCCTCGGGAACACCGTCGCGCCCGAGGAGATCATCAAGAGGTACGGCGCGGACATCCTGCGCCTGTGGGTGTCGGCCGCCGACTACCGCGACGACGTGCGCATCTCCGCCGAGATCGTGGCCGGCCTCGCCGAGGGCTACACCAAGATCCGCAACACGGTGCGCTACATGCTCGGCGCGCTCGACGGCTTCGACCCGGCCCGCGACGCGGTGCCGCTCGAGGAGCTCGAGCCGCTCGACCGCTGGGCGCTCGCGAAGCTCGCCGCCTGGGACGAGAAGGTGAAGGCGGCGTACGAGGAGTACGAGTTCCACCTCGCCTACCACGCGACGATGCAGCTCTGCGCGGTGGACCTGTCCGCCCTCTACTTCGACATCATCAAGGACCGGCTCTACACCTGGAAGAAGGACGGCAAGCCCCGGCGCTCGGCGCAGACCGCGCTCTGGCTCGTCTGCCAGGACGTGCTGCGGCTCCTCGCGCCGGTGCTGTCGTTCACCGCGAGCGAGGCGTGGGGGCACCTGCCGGGCAAGCCCGCCGAGAGCGTGTTCCTCGCCGGGCTCCCCACCCGCGCGCGCCCCGCGGACGCGGAGGCGCTGGAGGCCCGCTACGGGAAGCTCTTCGAGGTCCGCGCCTCCGTGCAGAAGAAGCTCGAGGAGGCGCGGCGGGCGGGGCTCATCGGGAAGAGCCTGGAGGCCGCCGTGACGATCCGCGCCGAGGGCGAGACGCGCGCCCTCCTCGAGGAGGCGAAGGCCGAGCTGCCGACGCTGCTCATCGTCTCGCGGGTGACCCTCGCCGACGGCCCCGCGGCCGTCGAGGTCGAGCGCGCGCCGGGCGAGAAGTGCGAGCGGTGCTGGATCTACGCCGACGATCGCGGCATCGACCCGGCCCACCCCACCCTCTGCGGCAAGTGCGCGGGCGCCCTGCGATGAGCGCGAGCCGGCCGTTCTCCAAGTGGGCGCTCCTCGCCCTCCTCTTCGTCTCGCTCGTCGCGGTGGACCAGTGGACGAAGTACCTGGCCGTCGAGCGGCTCACCACCCTGTTCGACCGGACCGGCGCGCAGTCGCTCGGGGAGCGGGTGGCGGGGTTCCTCGAGCACGAGCACCTCGAGGAGATCTCGACCGAGCCGTACTACGTGTGGCGGCCGGTCTGGCGCATGAACTACGTGGAGAACCCGGGCGCCGCCTGGGGGCTCTTCCGCGGGCACTCGGAGCGCTTCCGCAACGGCTTCTTCACGCTCGTCTCGCTCGGCGCAGTGGCCTTCATCCTCTACTACTTCCGCAGGCTGCGTCCCGAGCAGCGCTACCTCCAGGTCGCGCTCGCGCTCGTGCTCTCCGGCGCGGTGGGGAACTTCCTCGACCGGCTCGCCCGCGGCTACGTGATCGACTTCGTCGAGTGGTACTGGTGGAACCGGCCGGACATCCGCTGGCCGACCTTCAACGTCGCCGACTCGCTCATCGTGGTGGGCGTGGCGATGCTGGTCCTCCACCCCGGCTCCGGCAAGGCGGCCCAGGCGAGCGGCGCCGCTTCCGAGGGCGACCGGCGCGCGTCCACGGGCGCCTAGCGCCGGCGGTGCGTCCGCGCGCGGGCCGCCGGCGCGGGCCCGCGCCGAAGGGATCCGAATGCACCCCATCCTCCTCCACCTCGTCGTCCCCGCGGGCCTCGGCAAGCTCGTGGCGCTGGCGGTGCTGGTCATCTCGGTCGTCGGACGCGCGGCGTCGCGGCTCCGCGCGGCGCGGCGCGCGGACGAGCCGCTCTCGGTCGGCCAGGCCTTCCGCGCGGACGGGCTCTCGAGCCTCGCGCTCGCCGCCGCGGTGCTCGCCCTCTGGCGCGCGGGGCTGCTCGACCGGGAGCTCCGGCTGCCCGTCCACGCCTACGGCCTCCTCATCGCCGCGGCGTTCGTCATCGGCATCTGGCTCGCGCAGCGCGAGGCGCGCCGGGTCGGCCAGGACGCCGAGCGGCTCGCCGACCTCGCGTTCTGGGTGCTCGTCGCCGCGCTCGCCGGGAGCCGCGTCTACTTCATCCTCGTGAACGCCGGCACGTACTTCGGCTCAGGCAGCGCCTTCGTCGCGACGCCCCTCGGGCGGATCCCGCGTGTCCTCGCGATCTGGGAGGGCGGCCTCGTCTTCTACGGCGGCTTCATCGGCGCGGCGCTCGCGGCCGCGATCTACATGCGCCGGCACCGGATGCCGTTCCTCGCCCACGCCGACACGCTCATCACCTCGGTCGCCTTCGGCCACTTCCTCGGCCGGCTCGGCTGCTTCTGCGCGGGGTGCTGCTGGGGCGGGCTCGCGGATCCGTCGCTGCCCTGGGCGGTGCGCTTCCCGCCGGAGTCGCTCGCCTACAAGACGTTCCTCGAGCGCCCGGAGCCGGCGCACTACCTCGCCGCCGGCTGGGCGACGACGCTCCCGCTCCACCCAACCCAGCTCTACGAGGCGTTCGGCGAGCTCGCCCTGTTCCTCCTCCTCGCCCTCGTCATCCGGCCCCGCAAGCGCTTTCACGGCCAGGTGCTCGCGAGCTGGCTCCTCGCCTACGCGGTGCTGCGCACGGTCGTCGAGCTCTTCCGCGGCGACGTGGAGCGCGGCGTCTACCTGGGCCTCGGCGCCGGCCAGTGGACGTCGTTCGTGATCCTCGCGGTGGGCGTCGCGGTGTGGGTGGGTGCGCGCAAGGAGCGCCCCGCGATCGCCGCGGCGGGCGCGCAGTAGCGGGAACGTTGATCGCCTCCGCGCGCGGCCGATAGACTCCGCGCGTGCCCGTCCCGCCGAAGCCGCCCGCACGTCCCGGTGCTCCGCTCGCGAAGGGCGCGCTGGGCGCCGAGGATCCGCTCTCGAGGTCGCGCCGCGGCAAGGACGAGCTCGCCGAGGCGGTGCAGGGGCTCGAGGAGGAGCTCGAGACCCTCAAGGCCCGCTACGAGCAGTACTTCCTCGGCATCGAGCGGCGCGAGCCGGTGCGCTGGCGCGAGGAGCTGAAGCGCAACGTGGCGCGGGTGAAGGGCGCGTTCACGCGGAACGCCGGGCTGCGCTTCCGCATCCAGGCGCTCCACGCGCGCTACCTGTCGTACGAGCGGCTCTGGATGCGCAGCGCGCGCGAGCGCGAGGAGGGGACCTACAAGCGCGATCTCTTCAAGGCGCGGCTGCACGCTCGCGCCAAGGCCGAGCGCGCGCAGGAGGCGAGCGGGAAGGCGGCCGCCGAAGGATCGGGCCCGGCGCCCGTCGAACCCGCCGCGGCCGCGAGCCCGCCCGCGGTGCCCGCCCGCACGCGGCAGCCGGCCCCGGCGCGGACCCCGGCGCCCGGCGGCGTCGGCGAGGCGCAGCTCCGGGCGCTCTACGAGGCCTACGTCGCCGCGAAGAAGCAGTGCAACGAGGACGTCTCGCGCCTCACCTACGAGGCGGTCGCGAGGAGCGTCGCGAAGCAGGTCCCGGAGCTCATGACGCGCTTCAAGGCGAGGTCCGTCGACTTCAAGGTCGAGGTGAAGGACGGGCGCGCCGTGTTGAAGGCGATCCCGAAGGTCTAGGCCGCGCGGCGGGCCGCGTCCCCAGCCGCTTCGTTCGTTTCACGCCAAACGAATGGTTCCCCCGGTCGCGCCCGTGCGCGCCCGGCGCGGGCCTCGTCGATTCCGGGGCGCGCTCCAACCGGGAGGGACCCGCCCGGCACGGCCCGTGCGGTTTTTCCGCCGCGGCGAAGCGGGCTTCCGCCCGTGGCTCACACCCGGGGCCGTCTCGCGCGGAGGATGTGGTCCGGCGCCGACATGGAGACGTTCCTGCGGACCGAGGCGCGACGCCCGGTGGCCCTTGGAGGGAGGTCCGCTTGAGAACGCTCGCGCTTCTCGCCGCCGTCGCCCTCGCGGGCGCCTGCGGGCCGTCGAGGGAGCTCGAGGTCCACCGCGCGCGGCTCGCCGCCGAGCGCCGGGAGCTCGAGGCGACCTTCGATCACCTCGAGGACCGGCTCGTGGTGAACCAGGCGCGGGTCCGCTTCTGGCGGGAGATGCGCGAGCGGCACGAGGGCGTGACGGCCATCGCCTGCGCCTCGCTCGAGCAGCACGCCGAGGACATCGCCCGGCGGATGGCGCCGCCGCCGCCCGCGCTGCGCCAGGCGCGCTCGTCGCTGCACAACTCGCGGGTCGCCGCGCGCGGCGGGCCGCTGGACGAGCCGTCGCCCGCCGCCCGAGCCGATCGCTCCGAGTAGGCGCGCGCCGCCGTCTCAGGCCCTCCGGCGGCGGCCGCGTTTTCGATTTGCCTTCCGGCCCCGGTCGATCGTAGAACGCTCCCCGCGGTGGGCCCCCCGGCTCGTCGCGGACCGTTCGCCTGGGTAGCTCAGTCGGTAGAGCAGGGGACTGAAAATCCCCGTGTCGGTGGTTCGATTCCGCCCCCAGGCACACTCATCTTCGCTCGAACATCTGGCCCATCAGACCGCGAGGTCTGGTGGGCCTTCTGGTTTTCGGGGGCGGCGCGCGGTCCACTGGCTGGCCCGCGGGACCTCCGAGCCCTCACGCGACCGCTAGTCCTCCATGAACGGGTACTCGTGCTGCGCGTCACGCACCGTGAGCGCTCGTTTCCCGCCGGCGCCCCGTCCGACCACGAACTCGAGCCCCTGCACTCCGGGGGCGATCGTCAGGAACGAGATGGTGCCGTCCGGATTCCGGCGCGAGGCCACCTCGCTCCGCCACTCGCCGAAGTCGAAGACGGTGGCGGCGCCGCTGCGGCTCACCGCGATGCTCCCGAGCGCCGTGCTCGCGTAGCGCGGGGCGAGCCGGGCACTCTCCGCCGCGTCGGCGGGGACGGTGAGGAGCTTCCGCTCGGCGGCGAGCTCGTCGAAGAACGTCTTCGCCGCGGCCGTCGCCTGAGCGTCGGCCTCGGGTCTGCCGTCGAAGAGCACTTCCAGGAGCTTGCGGCGGAACACGTCCCGGAGCGCCCAACCGGGATCGCCGTTGGTCAGGATCACCGCGCCCACCGCCTGCCCGGGCAGCCAGATCATGTCGCTGTGGTAGCCAATCATGTCGCCCCCGTGGTGCACCACCGGGACGCCGTAGGTGGTGTCCACCGCGAGCCCCATCCCGTAGGTCACGTCCTTCCCGATCGTCACCTGCGGCGTCCGCCGGTCGAGGAGCGGACCCTTCCCGACGTAGGGCGCGCCGCCCGGCAGCGTCCCCTCGTCGAGCTCCATCTGCACGTAGCGCAGGAGGTCGCGCACGCTGCTCCAGGCAGCGCCGGCCGGGCGAAGCGGGATGATCGACCGGTTGACGTCCATGACCGCCAGCGCGGGCTTCCCGTCCACGTCCGGCGCGTGCGCGTCGGCGTGGGCCGCGGCCAGCGCGCGCCGGAAATCGAACGTCGTGGCGGTCATCCCGAGCGGCCCGAAGACCTGCTCCTGCATGGCCCGGTCGTAGGCCGCACCGAGCTCCATGCCCGGGAAAAGGACGTGTCCCGCCGTGAACCCGGCCGCAGCCGCCAGGGGGTTCGAATACTGGAACAGCTCGCCGAAGCGGCTGGTGGGCTGCATGGTGGCGAGCTCCGCGAGGGCCTTACGGGGTGTGAGGTCGCCGAACTCGAGGAGCCACTCCATGTCCTGCCGGGGCATCCCGGTGCAGGCGCAGACGAGGTGCCTGATCAGCACCCGATGTGTCGTGTCAGCGTCGCCCAGCGCGAAGCCGGGGAGCACCGACGTGACCGGTGTCGTCCAGGTGAGCCGCTTCTCGTCCACCTCCTTCGCGAGGAGCAGCGTGGTGAGCGCCTTCGTGTTCGAGGCGATCATGAAGAGGGTGTCGCCGTCGACCGGCGACGTGTCGCCCAGCTTGCGGACGCCGAGGCCGCCGGCGAAGACGACCTTACCGCCTTGCACGATGCCGAGCCCCACCCCCGGCACCTTCATCGCCCGCATGGCGCGCTCCACGAAGCGCCGGAGCTCGGCCATGCGTGGGGCGTCGATGGGTGCGGCCTTCTTCCCCGCGAAGCTCTCGCGGGCATAGCCCTTCGGCAGGAGCCGCCCGAGCACCAAGACGACCTGCCCGCGCCGCTTCTCGGCGACCGGCTGTGAGAGGTCGCCGATCACCACCGTCCAGCCGCCCGCAGAGAACCGGGCGCTCGCGAACACGTCCCGGCGCTCGTTCGGCGACGTCTGGTAGGCGAAGTCGCGGCGCCTCGACCAACCGTCCTTGTCGGGAAGATCGGTCGCCACCTTGAGCGGCCACCGCGCGCCGGGCCTGTACGCTTTCCAGGCGGCCGCGACCGCGGCGTCCGCGTCCAGGGCCGGGACGTCCACCAGCGCCAGCCACGAGTCGCCCTCCGGGGCTTCGAGGATGGTCGCCGGACCGCGTACCGAGAGCGACCAGCCGGCAGGCGCCAGGAACGGGTTGCCGCCCACGGTCGTCTTCGGCCCGTCACTGGAGAGGCGCTGGGGGGCGCGCGCGGCCGGCGCGCCGTCGGTCGGCGCGATGGACGCCGGCGGCGGCTTCTGCGGTGCCGACGAGTGAGCGAGCGAGGGAACGGCGACAAGGACCAGCAGACCGGCGAGAGCGCGCAATGGACCCCCCGCAGCGAAAAGGCGCGGAGAGGGTCCCCGCACCATGAGTCGCAGGCTTTCATGCGAAGAGCGCGACGACAACACGCTTCCGGGGGCGCACGCCGTGGGCACCCCGCGCCCGAACGACGTCTCGAGCGTGGTGCTCCGGCAGGACTATCCGACGCGGTGATGGTGGCATCGGACGAGAGGTACACGCCCACGAGGAACGCGGGAGCTGCACCGCCTGCGGCGCTCGCGGCCACAGTGTTCAAGAACCCTCGCGCGGCAGCGCCGCGGCGGCACCTCGGGTGGTCGACGCGTCCGCAGGGGGCCGCTACGTCAAGCCGCTCTTCCGAGGACGCTCACGCAGTTGGTAACACCCGATCCACCGATGTTGAACGAGACCCCGATCTCCGGCTTCTTCCACGTGGGGGTCGCGCCGATGGGTCGACCGACGAGCTGCTTGAACAGGAGCGCGTGCATGGAGACGCCCGTCGCGCCCACCGGATGCCCCTTCGCCTTGAGGCCACCGGAGAGGTTCACCGCGCATCGATCGTCGCGCGTGAAGCGGCCCTCGAGGTAATCAAAACCAGCGCGGCCGTCGCGAGATAGCCCGAGCGCCTCGGTCGTGAGGAGCTGGGCGATGCTGAAGCAGTCGTGCACCTCGACGAGGTCCACGTCGGAGACCTGGACCTGCGCCTCGGAGAACGCGCGACGAGCCGCTTCCTTGCCGGCCTCCAGCTCGTGCAGTCCCGCTCGCGACGACAATGGCAGGCGTTCGTTCACGTGCCCGATGCCCATGATCTCGACCGCCACCTTCCCTGCGCGCCTCGCGTCGCCGGTCCTCATGAGCACGACCGCGGCCGCCCCGTCGGTGACGAGCGAGCAGTCGTGCAGCCGCAGCGGAGCCGCGATGACGGGGTTCTTCTCGGGTGGCAGGGCCATGATGGCGTCGGCCGTGAAGAGACCGAGCTTGTCGCTCGGCCCGCCCCTGCCGAAGTGCGCGAGCGGGTTGTCCACGCCGTTGCGATAGCCGAGCGCGGCGACCGTCGCGAACATGCGCGCGAGGACCGCCTCGTCGATGCCGTGCCGGGCCTGGTAGCCCTTCGCGAAGCTCGCGAACAGCTCCGGGAAGGTCACGCCCTTCGCGCCCTCCTCGGGCCAGTACGAGCACGTCGCGAGCGCGTGCGTCACGCCCTTCGTGTCGAGGAGGTTCATCTTCTCGGCGCCGATCACGAGCGCGACCTTCGCCCGCCCCGACTCGATCGCGTAGAGCGCGTCATACAGCGCGACGGAGCCCGACGCGCAGGCGTCCTCGCAGCGGGTCATCGACTTGAAGCGGAGCCCCTGAGGATCGATCTCGGTCGCGTACGCGGCGAGGTGCTCCTGGTTCGCGAAGATCCCCGGCGCGCAGGAGCCGACCCACACGCCATCGACCTCGCGGCCTTCCACCCCCGCGTCCGAGAGCGCTCCCTTGCCCGCCTCGACCAGGAGGTCGTGGATCGACCTCAGGTCGGAGACCTTTCCCGTCTCCCGGTCCTTCCGGACGAGGGCGCCGAACTTCGAGTTGTAGGCTCCGACGATGCTCACCTGGCTCAAGTCGCCTCCCTCGGATGTTCGCGGTGGGTGGAGTGGCTCTGCTACTGCGCGGTCCAGCCGCCGTCCACGGGCAGGGTCACGCCGGTGATCTGCGCGGCGGCATCGGAGCACAGGAACACCACGACCGCGCCGAGCTGATCGACGGTGACGAACTGCTGCGTAGGCTGCTTCTCCGCGAGCAGGTTTCGCGCGGCCTCCTCGAGGTCGACCCCGAGCGTCTGGGCGCGTGCCGCGATCTGCGGCTCCACGATCTCGGTCCGCGTCCAGCCCGGGCCGAAAGCGTTGCAGGTGATCCCGGAGCCGGCCGTCTCCAGCGCGACGACCTTGGTGAACCCGACGAGGCCGTGCTTCGCCGCGACGTACGCCGCCTTGTGCACCGAGCCGACGAGGCCGTGCACGGAGGCGGTGTTGACGATGCGCCCCCAGCCGCGGCGCTTCATGTGCGGCAGCGCGAGCCGGGTGGTGTGGAAGGCGGCGGACAGGTTCGTCGCCAGGATGGCGTCCCACTTGTCCGGTGGGAACTCGTCCACCGGCGCGGTGTGCTGGATCCCCGCGTTGTTGACGAGGACGTCGACCCCGCCGAGCTGGTCGATCGTCGCCTCGACCAGCCGCGCGGCGCGCGCGGGCAGGGTGAGATCCGCGTCGTCGTACCGCACCTTCACCGCGTTCTCGGCCTCGAGCGCCGCCCGCGTGCGCTCGATCACGGCCGGGTCGCCGAAGCCGTTCAGCATGACGTTGCAGCCCTGTCCTGCGAGCGCGCGGGCGATCCCGAGGCCGATGCCGGACGTGGAGCCGGTGACGAGGGCGGTCTTCCCGATGAGCATGCGATCCTCCCTCACTCCTCGATCGTGTTCCGGTGCGTCTCCGCGGCAAGCGCGACCGAGATCACCGTGATCACGACGAGCACGATCATGTAGACCGCGATCGGCCATGGCTTGCCGTCCGCCCACGCGAGCAGCCCCGTGGCGATGAGGGGCGAGAGGCCGCCTGCGAACACGGAGGCGAGCTGGTAGCCCAGCGACGCGCCGCTGTAGCGCAGCCGCGCCGAGAAGAGCTCGGAGAAGAAGCTCGCCTGTGGGCCGTACATCGCCGCATGGCCGAGGCCCAGCGGCAGCGCGATGGCGAGCCAGATGAGGGCAGGCTGCTTCGTCCCGAGCATCCAGAAGAACGGGAACGCGAGCAGTCCGCACGCGACGGCGCCCCAGATGTAGACCGGGCGGCGGCCGATCCGGTCGGAGAGCGCGCCCCACAGCGGGCCGAGGAAGATGTTCACGAACGAAGCGACGAGGAGGCCGTTCAGGGCGATGACCCGATCCATCTTGAGCTGCGTCGCCACGTAGGTGAGCGCGAAGGTCGTGAAGATGTAGAAGAGGCCGTTCTCGGCGAACCGCGCGCCTGCGGCGAGCAGCATGTTCTTCGGGTGCTTCTTCAGCACCTCGACGATGGGCAGTCGGGACTCGTGCTTCTGCTGCTTCACCTTCTCGAACACCGGGGACTCGGAGACCTTCATCCGGATCCAGAGGCCGACGCCCACGAGCAGGAAGCTCAGGAGGAAGGGCACGCGCCAGGCCCAGGACAGAAAGACTTCCTCGGGCAGCTTCGAGACGTAGCGGAACACCAGCGTCGAGAGGAGCAGGCCGATGTACGCGCCGATCTGCGGCCACGATCCATAGAACCCGCGCCGGTTCGCGGGTGCGTGCTCGACCGCCATGAGGACCGCGCCGCCCCACTCCCCGCCGAGTCCGAAGCCCTGGGCGAGACGCATGGTGACGAGGAGGACAGGGGCCCAGATGCCGATCGTGGCGTAGGTCGGGAGCAGGCCGATGATGGCCGTCGCGGTCCCCATGATGAGGAGCGTCAGGTACAGCATGTTCTTGCGCCCGATGCGGTCGCCGTAGTGGCCGAAGACGATGCCGCCGATCGGCCTCGCGATGAAGCCGACCGCGAACGTGGCGAACGCCGCGATCGTCCCGACGAGCGGATCGAAGGTGGGGAAGAACAGTTTGTTGAAGACCAGCGCGGCGGCGGTGCCGTACAGGAAGAAGTCGTACCACTCGATCGACGTTCCGATGAGGCTCGCGAGCGCCACCTTGACGCTCTCGCGGTAGCCCGGCTGTGGCTGCTGCTGGTCGACCGAGGACAGGGCGGGAATGGCCATGGACATGCCTCCGGCTGCGGTGGGGGTGCTTCGAAGAGGCGACGACGTCAGCTGCGGAACTGTGGCGCGAGCAGAAGAGGCGGTTCGGTGCACGCGCACACGTCGCGCGGAGTGAAGCCGGGTGCGACCTCGACGAGGACGAGCCCGCGGGGCGTCACGTCGATGACGGCGCGATCGCTGATGATCCGATGCACGACAGCCTTCCCGGTGAGGGGGAGCGAGCAGCGGTTCAGGATCTTCGGCTGCCCCTGCTTGTTCACGTGCTCCATCAGGACGACGATGCGCTTCGCTCCGTGGACGAGGTCCATGGCGCCGCCCATGCCCTTCACCAGCTTCCCCGGGATCGTCCAGTTGGCGAGGTCGCCCGTCGCCGAGACCTCCATCGCGCCGAGGATGGCGAGGTCGATGTGCCCGCCCCGGATCATGGCGAACGACTCCGCGCTGCTGAACACCGAGGCGCCTGGGATGACGGTGATCGTCTCCTTCCCGGCGTTGATGAGGTCAGGATCGAGCTCCTCCTCCCGTGGGTAGGGACCGATCCCGAGCAGCCCGTTCTCCGACTGCAGGACCACGCGCTTCCCCGGGGGAATGAAGTTCGCGACGAGCGTCGGCATGCCGATGCCCAGGTTCACGTAGTAGCCGTCCTGGATCTCCTGCGCGGCCCGCTGCGCGAGCTGCTCTCTCGTCCATCCCATGATCGCCCGCCTCCTAGGCCCGAACCGTCCTGCGTTCGATGCGCTTCTCGACCTCTCCGGCGGCGAGGACGCGATGCACGTACACGCTCGGCGTGTGCACCTGGTCCGGGTCGAACCCGCCCACGTCGACGACCTCTTCCACCTCCGCCACCGTCACGCGCCCCGCCGTCGCCATCACGGGGTTGAAGTTCCTGGCGGTGCGCCGGTAGACGAGGTTCCCCAGCCGATCGGCGCGCCACGCCTTCACGAGCGCGAAGTCGGCCGTGAGACCGCGTTCGAGGAGGTAGGGCCTTCCATCGAACACCCGCACCTCGCGCCCCTCCTCGAGCGGCGTGCCGACGCCCGCGGGCGTGTAGAACGCGGGGATCCCCGCGCCCCCCGCGCGGATGCGCTCGGCGAGCGTGCCTTGGGGGACGAGCTCGACCTCGATGTCGCGTGCGAGCAGCTGCCGCTCGAACTCCTTGTTCTCGCCGACGTACGACGCGACCATCTTCCGGATCTGCCGGTTGCGGAGGAGCAGCCCGAGTCCCCAGTCGTCCACGCCGCAGTTGTTCGAGATGACGGTGAGCTCGCGGACGCCCTTGTCGCGCAGCCCTTCGATGAGCCGCTCGGGGATCCCGACGATCCCGAACCCGCCGGCCAGGATCGTCGCGCCGTCCTCGATCCCTGCCAGTGCCGTGTCGATTGAGTCGCACACCGTCATCGCTCTCTCCGGTCAGCTGAGGCCGGCTGCCTCGTCCGACGCCGTCGGCCGAGTGCCAGCACGCTCACCGTATGTGGAGCAACGAACGGGCCAGGTGCGGGACTGCGCTAAGAGCCGGATGAATCGACGGACCGTCTCGCCGGGCGCGTGGCGCCGCTCCAGGTTCCTGGAACCGGGTGCGCGAGCCGACCCCGCCTGCCGCAGCGCGGCAGCGCCCTGATTGGGACCCTCTGTGCGGAGAATCGCGTCCGCGTCTCAGCGCGTGCGGCGCGTTCCAGGGCCGTGGACGTCGCTCCGCGAACCTGGAAGGGCGGGAGCCCGGTCCGCGGCTTGGGTGATGCCGTACTGCTCGATCTTGGCGTAGAGCGACGACTTGCTGATGCCGAGGCGCGCCGCGGCCGCGAGCTTGTCGCCCTCGGCTTCCTGCAGCGCGCGCCGGATCGCGTCCTGCTCGGTGCGCCGCAGGAGAATCTTGAGCGTGGCGCACCCGTCGTCGAGATCGCCGGCGCGCTCGCCCGCGACCGCCCTGGGCAGGTCGGCCCTGGAGATCGCGCGCCCACCCTTCACGTAGAGCGCCTGCTCCAAGGCGTTGCGCAGCTCCCGGACGTTCCCCGGCCACCGATACGCCTGGAGCGAGGATGCAGCCTCGGCGTCGACGCCGTCGACTGGGATGCCGGTCTCCTTCTCCAGGCCGCGGAGGAGCGCCTCGACGAGGAGCGGAATGTCCTCTCTCCGTTCATGAAGCGGTGGGATCTCGAGCTTCAGGACGTTGAGGCGATAGTACAGGTCTTGCCGGAACGCCCCCTCGGCGATGAGCGCCTCGAGGTCCTTGTTCGTGGCTGCGACGATGCGGACGTCGATCGGCTCCGGCTCGACGGCCCCCACGGGCTCGATCTCGCGCTCCTGGAGGACACGCAGCAGCTTGACCTGCATCGCGAGGGGCAGCTCGCTCACCTCGTCGAGCAGGAGGGTGCCCTTGTCTGCGAGCGCGAACTTGCCCTTCTTGCCGCCGCGCTGCGCGCCAGTGAAGGAGCCCGCCTTGTAGCCGAACAGCTCGGACTCGAAGAGCGACTCCGGGATGGCGGCGCAGTTCACCTTCACGAACGGACCGAGCGCCCGCCCGCTCTCGAGGTGGATGGCGTGCGCGAACAGCTCCTTCCCGGTGCCGCTCTCGCCCTTGAGCAGCACGGTCGTGTCGCTCCGCGCCACCTTGCGGGCGAGCGCCTTCGCGCGCTCGAGCGCCGCGCTCGTCCCCACGATCTGCGAGAAGGAGTACTTCGCGCCACCGCGGCGGTGCAGCTCGTTCTTGTAGAACTCCAGCTCTTTCTTCAGCGCCGCGAACCGGCCCGTCATGGTGAAGAGGTCGTCGACGTCGCGGAACATGACCTTGCCCACGACCGCGACGATCCTTCCGCCCTCGAAGATCGGGATCCGGTGGCAGATCATCTCGTGTCCTCGGATCTTCTGCAGCTGCGCGATCTCGGGGACCCCGGTCTTGGCGACGATGTGCATCCGGGTGTTCTCGACCACCTCGGTGACGTGACGGCCGATCATCTCGTCCTGACGCAGGCCGAGGAACCTGGCGTACGCCTCGTTCGTCTTGAGAATGATGCCGTCCACGTCGGTGATGAGGAGCCCCTCGTAGGCATGGCCGAGGGCCTCCTCGAGCATCGCGTGGGCGCGCTCCGAGGAGACGACGCGCGCGGCGAGACGATTCAGCAGCCGGTGAGTGAACCCTCCGCGCCGGATCCTCATCGCGGCATTGTACGGCAGTCCGAGCTTCCGGACGCGAGGGGCTCATCCACGTTCCCGCGGCGCGATACGGCGAGCCCGGCGGGCTCTCGACTCGACCGGCCTTCGGCTGCAGGACCAGTCGAGGCCGCCTGGCGCCGCGATCGAACCACTCGCAGGGGAAGTTTCGATTTCACGTCCGCCTCGTGACCAGGTCAGAGAGCGCGCGCTCGGCGGCGGACCGGGAGGCGGTGCCCACGCCGATGGCCACCGCCTTCACGGCCGCGCACACGGCGCGGAGCGACGAGCCCAGCTGCCGCGAGGCAGCGGAGCTCGTCCACGGCGTCGCCGGGACGCGGCGAAGCTAGAAGACGTAGCTCGCCGTGGCGATGAGCTGGTTCCCCTCGAGGTTGGCGTCTCCCGTGAACGCGGCCGGAGTCCCGGCGTAGCTCGCGTTCTTCGTGCGGAAGGCGAGCCACTCGAAAGCGACCGCGTAGGCGCCGTCGCGGTACTGGAGCATGAGGTCCGTCGTCTGGTTCCGCAGGAGCTTGAACTGGGCCTTCTTCGCCTGCTCCTCGTCGAGCCGCTGCAGGCCGTAGAAGCCCCAGACCGAGAGCTGCTTCGTGAGGTTGTAGCCTGCCTGGCCCCATCCGCCCCACGAGTACACGTCGTTCAGCGTGCCCGCCGCGGGCGTCGCTCCAGGCGCGCCGGGGGTTCCGATCGCGCCGCCAGACTGGAACTGTACGAGGTTTCCGAGCACCGGTCCGGTGTTCTTGCCGTAGTAGCCGCTCGCGGCGAGGCTCAGCGGGCCGAACGACCCCTTCGCCCCGAGGTTGCCGGCGACGACATCAATCCTGTCTGCGACGCTCCCGGCGCCGTCGGTGCCAGCGCCCGTCAGGTCGACGCGATTCCAGTGCCCCGCCACGAACGCGCTGAGCGCGGTGCCGCGCGAGACGGTGACGCGCGCCTCGAGAGCGGGAAGGCCGGACGCCTCGCCGAGCGACACGCCGTACGGGGTGTTCGGGATGTTGGCGCCGATCCCGGTGGCCGCATCGTTCCACTGGCTGCGGCCGACCTCCCATGCGAGCTCTACCTTCATGTCCGGAGCGCCGAAGGCGTGAAAGCCGAACACGCCGGGGCGGCGCCAACCGATGTTGCCGGTGGCGTATCCGAGCGGGAATGCGACGTGCGAGAGCGACGTCGGGCCCATCGCGAAAAGGAGGTCGTTGAGCTGGCCGACGTCGATGCGGTGATCGCCCCAGTTCAGCTCGGAGTAGGCGAGGCGCATCCGGTTCAGGACCGAGACGTTGCCGAACCCGCCCGCGCCGAAGCCCTGGAAGAAGTCGATCTCGAGGACCGCCTGCGGCGTCGCATCGGCGAAGACCTTCGGTCCCTTCACGGAAAAGTTGAAGCGCGACTGGCGGACGTCGAACCCCAGCGCGTTCTTGTCGGTCGCCGGCTGCGCGCCGGAGACGAAGAGCGTCTGCTGCCCCTCGCTGAGCCCGAGATTCGCGTCCTGCAGGTAGCCGGAGGCAGAGACGAAGCCGTGGAGTGCAAACGTGAAGGGTGGCGCCGCTGGCGGACTGGAGGGCGCGACGGCCGCGGGGGGTGCCGCCGGAGGTGCGGACGAGGCGACGAGCGAGGGCTGCTCGGCGCCCTTGGCTTCGCCCGCGCCAGGCTTGGTGTCCTGCGCCTGGGCGAGTGAGGCGAAGCAGACGCAGAGTGCAACGAGGATCGGCTTCAGTGTCACGGGTCGACCTCCGGGTGGACGGACGTACGGGGCAGCGAGAGGGAGTGCAGACCGGGTGACGCCGAAGGCCGAGGCGCCAGCCCGGCGGACCGTATGAGGAGCAACGACCGGGCCAGGTCTTCGGCCGCGCTAAGCGCCCTGTGAACCTACGGGCCAGAAGCCCGCTGCGAGGCGCGGCTCCAGGTTCCTGGAAGCAGTTGCGAGACCGCACCTCGCTTGCCGCGCCGCGGCAACGTGCCGCAGCGACCCTCCTGTGCGGGGAATTGCGCCAGCTCGTCAGAGCGTGCCTCGCGTTCCAGCGCGGTGGACACGCCTCCGCGAACCTGGAACGGTGCAAAGCGCTCCACGCCGACCGAGATCCCGTACCGCTCCGCCTGCGCGACCGTTCCGCTGAGAATGCTCGTCAAGGCCGGAAGCCTTGGAGTTGGCGCTCGTGACCCTCACCGGTCCTCGGCCAACTCGCTCGAACATCAGAGGCCCCGTGGACTGCAAAGTCCGCGGGGCCTCGCGCTTTCCGGGCCTGGGTACGCCGTGGCCGTCGCCGCGTTCATGGCAAAGCGGTGGCCCCGGCCAGCGGCGTGGCCGGGGCCGCGAAGGCCGCTAGGGCGCGCTGATCACGATGGCCCCGCCCGCGAGGGCGTTGTTCGCCCCGTCGGGCTCCTTCGCCTGGTCGCCCTGGCACTCGTACTCGTCCGTCGACCAGTTGAACTCGCAGACGGTGAAGTCGTCCGCGAGGACGCCGAGGTAGTACGTCCCCGGCGCCACCGTCGCCGGGATCGCCACGAGGGTGGTGTCAAACGAGCTCGCGCCCGGCTGGAGGCCAGCGACGCTGCGGTAGCCGAGCAGCAGATCCGACGCGGTGATGGTGGCATCGGAGGAGAGGTACACGCCCACGAGGAACGCGGGAGCTGCGCCGCCCGAGGCGCTCGCGGCCACCGTGTTCGAGACCGGGATGCTGGTCCCGCGCAACGCGGAGGCCGGGCCGGACACCGCGGTCGCCACGAGGTCGGGCCCGGTGATCGCGATGGTGCCGCCGGCGAGGCCGTTGTTCGCCTCGTCGCTCTCGGGCGTGGTGCCGTACGGGTCGGCGAACGCGCCGAGCTGATAGGTGCCGCCGGCGATGCCCGCCGGGATCGTCAGCGTGACCGTGCCCGAGCGCGACGCGCCGGACGCGAGGTCGCCGGGGTACGCGGTCCCGACCGAGATGTCCTGCGGCGTGATGAACAGGTCGCTCGACAGGTAGATCCCGAGCGGCGGGCTCGTCACGCCCGCGCCGGTCGGGAGCGCCGAGAGCGTGTAGCTCACGGTGATGGTCTCGCCGGTGAGTGCGGCCGGCGGGCCCGAGACCGCGGTCGGCGCGAGATCGGGCCGGTCGAGGGTGAGGGCGGCGCCCGCGGAGGCGTTATTCGTCTCGCTCGCCTCCTTGACCTGGTCGTACGGGTCGAGGAAGACGCCGAGGTAGTAGGTCGCCTGGGCGACGGAGCTCGGGACGCTCACCGTGAGCGTCGCGGTGCTCGTCTCGCCCGGCGCCGGCATCGCGAAGGTGCCGTAGCCGAGCCGCAGGTCGGAGGTCGTGATGACGGGATCGGTGGAGAGGTAGATCGACACCATCGTGGCGGGGCTCGCTCCAGAGCCGAGGTTCGCGACGGTCGCCGTGACCGAGAACGGGGTCGCCGTCCCGACGCTCTGCGGCGCGGCCAGCGCGGAGACGGTGAGGTCGGGTCCGGCCACGGAGACGGTGTTGCCGGCGCGGGGGTTGTTCGTCTCGCTCGCCTCCGCGACGCGGCCCTCGTAGTCGGCGATGGCGCCCACGTAGTACGTCCCCGGCGCGAGCCCCGCAGGGACCGTCAAGCTCGTGTCGGCGCTGCTCGTGGCGCCCGGCGCGAGGCCGCCGAGCGCGCGGTAGCCGAGGAACCGATCCGCCGTAGTGATCATCGGGTCCGTCGAGAGGTAGTAGCCGACCTTGAACGCCCCCGTCCCTCCGCCGACCGCCGCGACGGCGTCGTGGACGACGAGCGGCAGGCCCGTGCCGGCGGTGGCCGGCGCGCTCACCTCGGTGAGGACGAGGTCCGTCCCGCCGACGACGATGGGCCCGCTCGCGCGGGCATTGTTCGACCCGTCGGGCTCCTTCGCGACGTCGCCGCCGTAGCAGTAGGAGTTGTACAGGTAGTCCTCGTAGCAGTACGTGAAGTCATCGGCGATGACGCCCACGTAGTACGTGCCGGGCGCGAGCCCGAGCGGCAGGGTGACCGGCGTGGAGGCGGAGCTCGAGGCGCCCGGCGCGAGCGCAGCGGCGGAGCGCCAGCCGAGGAGCAGGTCCGACGGCGTGATCACGGGGTCGGTGGAGAGGTAGAAGCCCACGTCGAACGGGGGCGTCGCGCCGCCCGCGGCGCTCGCCGCGATCGTGTCGAGGACGGTGAGGGTCTCGCCGACGACTCCGGACGCGGGCGCGGAGACGGAGGTGGCCACGAGATCGGGGCCGATCACGGTGAGCGCGCCACCCGCGACCGCGTTGTTCGCCTCGTCGAGCTCCAGGACCTCGTTTGCCACGTCCGCGATGGCGCCGACGTAGTAGGTGCCGCCCGCCCACGTGACGGGCAGGGTGATCACCGTGGCCCCCGAGGAGGAGGCGCCGGAGGAGAGGGAGGGGATCGTGCGCTCACCGAGCTTCAAGTCGGCGGTGGTGACGATCGGATCGTCGGAGAGGTACAGGCCGACCTTGAACCGCCCGGCGCCGCCGCCGGTGGGGCGCGCGGTGACCGTGTCCTCCACGGTGAAGGTCCCGCCGGTGAGCACCGTCGCGGGGCCGCTCACGGACGTGACCTCGAGATCCGGGCCGTCCACGACGACGCGGGGGCCGACGAACACGTTGTTGTCCTCGTTCGACTCCTTGACGTAACCGACGACGTCGACGATCCCGCCGAGGCGGTAGGAGCCCGCGGGCAGATCGCTCGGGAGCGACAGGGAGGTGGTCACGGTCGCGGAGGCGCCGCCGTCGAGCGAATAGGCCTCCTGCCATCCCAGCATGCGGTCGGCGGTGGTGATCGTGTCGTCCGTCGACAGGTACACGTTCACGAGGACGTTGATGGCGATGCCGCGTCCCGGGTTCGCGACCGTGGTCGTGAGCGAGAACGGGGTGGAGGTCCCCAGGCGCGCTGGCGCGGACATCGCCGTCACCGTGAGGTCGGCCGGCTCGAACGTGGTCAGGTTCGACGCCAGCTTGTAGTTGTTGTCCCCGGGCGCCTCGTTCTGGTCGACGAACGCGAGCACGCCCACGTGGTAGCCGCGACCGAGGAAGCTTTCCGAGCTCGCGCGGATCGTGTACGCGAGGTTGGTGCACCCGCCGAGCTGGGAGTAGACCCGCTTGGCCGAGCCGAGCGCGACGTCGCCGGGGCCGAGCACGTCGTCCTCGGAGATGAACCAGATGACGCTGAAGTAGTCCGCGGTGATCCCGCCCTGGCCGATGTTGCAGACCTGGGCGGTGACGGGGAACCCCATGCCGAGGCCCGCCACGTCGGGCGCCGTGACGGACGTGACGGTGAGGTCCGGCAGCGGGATCCGGTGGACCACGAGCGTGGTCGTGGCCGACTGCCCGCGCCCGTCGGTGGCCACCACGGTGATCGGGTTCTCGCCCAGGGCGAGCGGGACTGCGGTCTCGAAGTAGCCGTCGGCGGCGCGGACCGGAACGGCCGCGCCGTTCACGGTGAGCGAGGCCACGCCCGAGGGATCGACGGCGGTGCCGAAGACGACCGTCTCCGCCTCCTCCGTCTCCTCACCCATGGAGGAGAAGACGCCGAGCACGGGCGGCAGGACCGGCGTCGTGAACGTGCGCGGCGTACCTCCGCCGTCGTCGAAGGAGACGTTCCCCGCCTCGTCGGTGGCCTGCGCCGCGTAGAAGTAGGTCGTGCCCTCCTCGAGCGCGCCCAGCGGCACGTCGTGGGAGCTCGCGAGCCAGCGGAGCGAGACCGTTCCGCCGAGGGCGGGCGTCTTTCCGTAGAGGACCGCCGCCGAGGACGGCTCGCTCGTCGACCAGGCGATCCGCGCGCTCCCCTGATCGAGGGCGGCCACCGTGACCGCGGAGATGGCGGGCGCGGTGAGATCGCCGAACGCGGTGGCGGTCACGGTCGCCGGCGCGCCGAGCCCGTCGTTCTCGTCGGCGTAGGTGGCGGTGAGGATCCCGCCCTCGGTCACGGCGAGGACGCCGTCCCCCGCGACGCCTGGGGCGTACCCGGTCGGCAGCGTGCCCGAGAAGATCGAGGTGTTCGGCCCCGTCTCGACGAGCGTCACGACCTCGCCGGTGAGGTCGGCGTCGCTCCGGACGTTGACGAACGCCTCGTCGGCCACGTCGGGCCGGACGTTCAGGTCGCGGTCACCCACCTTGATCTCGATGGTCGTGGCGGCGCCGTAGCGCGTCCGGTCGAGCGCGATGAAGCCCTGGGAGGTGATGGCGCCCGCGCCCGTGACGACGAGCGCGAACGGCTGGGGACCGGAGGGGACGTTGTAGCCCTTGACCCGCACCGTGTACGTGCCCCGGAGCGAGACGGGCAGGTAGACCTGCTCCTCGACGTTGAGGCGGTCGGGGCTCCCGCCCGTGATGGACGCCCCGCCGGCGAAGGCGTTCCCGGCGAGGATCGCGCCGTCCGGGCCGACGACCTCGAGATCGAGGTCGTTCACGAGCTCGACGTCGGCGAACTGCGCGCCGGGGTAGTCCGTCCAGACGAGCGTCACCTTGAGCGGGGTCCCGCCGGTCGCGAAGAACTGCTTCGTGAAGGTCTCGCCCGTCGCGAGCCCAGGCTGGACGTCGTCGACGTCGAGGAACTTCGAGTCGCCCGCGAAGCGGAGGGTGTTCGACAGGTTGATGCGCCCCCAGCCCTGGGCGATGGTGGGGATGGGGCCGCGCGTGTAGAGGCCGCTCATCGACTGGGCGCTGTTGACGAGGACCGCCTTGACGAGCGCCGCGGAGGGCGGGAACGCGTCGGCGGGGCTCGCGAGCCCCGAGGGCCAGTAGCCGTCCACGAAGTACTGACGGACGAGCGCCGCGGCGCCGGCCGTGGTGGGCGTCGCCATCGACGTGCCGCTGTAGGCGACCGTGCCGCAGTTGTTCGAGCTCGCGAGGCCGTCCGAGTCGGCCGAGACGATGGCCACGCCAGGCGCCGTCAGCGTCGGCTTGAGCCGCCCGTCCCAGGCCGGCCCGTTGCTCGAGAAGTAGGCCACGTTCTCGGCGAGGTCGCCGTTCTCCGTCGCGCCGACGCTCACGACGTTCTTCGCGGTGGCCGGCGCGCCGACGCGGAGATCCGTGGGGCCGGCGTTGCCGTTCGCGAAGAGGACGAGGAGGTCCTTGTGCTCCCACATGAACCGGTCGGTGCTCCACGCGTACGTCTCGTACCAGTTCGCGCCGGAGCCCCAGCTGTTCGTGTGGATGCGCGCGCCCGCCTCGTAGGGCTGCGAGTAGAGCTCGCCGAGGTCCTCGGGAACGTAGATGGCGTTCTCTTCGCCTGGCGTGAGGTCGGTCATGAAGAGCCTGGCCCCAGGCGCCATCCCTCCCGCGGTCGTGAGCCCGGTGATGGGCGCCTGGTCGCCCGCGACGGTGCCGGAGACGTGCGTGCCGTGGCCGAAGTTCCCGTCCCAGGCGTCAGCCCACGCCACGTAGCCGACGACCTTGCGGTGCCCCGGGCCGACGGCTGCGCCGCTCGGGTCGCGGAAGAAGCACATGTCCATGTCGAGGCCGGTGTCGCCGACGCCGACGATCTGCCCCGCGCCGTCGAGCCCGGCGCCGAAGACCGGCGTCGAGCCCGGGACGTACGACTGGATCACCCAGCGCGACGTGTCGTTGAGGAGCTGCACCGGCAGCGCCTCCTCGATCCAGAGGACCTCCTCGAGCCGCGCGAGCCGGGCGATGAGGCCGGGCGGGACCTCGACCTGCGCGACGTCCCTGGCGACCCGCACCACGGCCCCCTTCTGACGCAGGACCTCGGACAGGAGGGCCGGCAGACCGTCGGCGGCGTCGACGCGCACGCGGAGCCGCAGGGTCTTCGCGAGGTCGCTGCGGACCGCGCCGTGCTCGTCCTTGAGCGCGCGGGAGAGCTTGTACGCCGGCTGGAAGCGCGCGACGCCGCGGACGAAGGAGAGCTTCGCGACGCTCGCGCGCGTGTCGTCGTCCATCGAGACGACGAAGGCGAACCCGGGGAGGTAGTCGCCGATCCGCGCCCCGGCGGCCGCGAGCCGCGCCTTGTCGGCCTCGTGGATGGGGCCGTCGAACTGGACGATCCACTTCCTCCGCTTCGCGGCGGCGGCCGCGTGGCGATCGCCGCGTGCAGCCTGCGCCGCGGCAGGGGCCGAGACCTCGACGACCTCGGCGGTGGGGTCGAGCGTCAGCCCGGCCAGGGCGGGGAGGTCTCGCTCCTCCTCGGCCATGAGCTCGGCCGGGATCGTGGGCGGCTTCCCCTGCACGTTCAGCGCATAGCCGTTCACCTGGACGGTCCCCTCCACCGGGCGAGTGACCTCCTGGGAGCGCTCGGGCTCGGCTCGCCGACCGCAGGAGACGACCGCCAGCAGCGAAAGACACAGCGCGACGCGTAGCCTCATCGTGTACCCCTCCATGCGCCTGCTCGGATGGCTGTAGTGGGGTCGGATGACAGACCACTCGGTCGGAGAGCGCCTCACCCGAATTCGGGATCAGCCCGCGAGGGTTCGTTCGTCAGGGCGCGAAACTTCACCGCACGAGACAGGCGATCAGGCGTTGACGAAGAGTGTAGAGCCTTTACGGGCGACTGCGATCGGCGCGCAGCCAGGGGGAAGACGACGCACGAGCGTGAGGTCGTGCTGCCCGGCGCGAGTCGCACGCGCGGGCTCCTTCCACGGTCTTGACCGTTAGTGCAGTTCTCGCGCGGATCGCGCGTGCTGCCGCGAGCGCGCTGCGCGCGCGGACCACGAGTCGACGCCTCCCTGCCGCGTCCGCCCGGAACCTGCCGAGCCTGCGTGGCGACCGCCGCGCGGCGGTCGGTCCGCCTGCCTCGCCGCCGGGCCGGGCGAGAGCCGGCGTGAGCCCCTGCCGCGTTCGCCGTCGGTGAGGCATACTGCGCGAGTCCGGAATGCGCTCCGAAGTCGTGCAGAACCTCCTCGTCCTCCTGGCGGGAGCGGCCCTCCTCAACGCCGTGTTCGCGGCGGCGCTGTGGCGGAGCACGCGCGACGCGCTGTTCCGGATGCTCTTCGTCGCGTGGGCGACGGTCATCCTGTCGGCGCTGCTCCAGAGCGCGCTCACCCACAACCACCTCATCGTCACCATCGGCTTCGCCTCGGTCTTCATCAACAACGCGGCGTTCGCCCAGCTCCTCGCCGCGGTGGCCGAGGTGACGGTGCCGTGGCGCAGGCTCGTCCTGCTGCTGGCGGCGGGACTCGCCGCCTCGGCCCTCGTCGCGGCGGCGGGAGGATCGTTCGTCCTCGTCTCGGCGCCCACCGCGCTCGCGGTCGCCGCGCCCACCGTGGCGGTCGGCTTCAAGGTCTTCCGCGACCGCTGGTCCACGCTCCACGCGCAGGGGCGCGCGCTCGCGCTCTCCTGCATCCTCTTCTCGGTCCACAACCTCGACTTCGTCTTCCTGCGCGAGCGGGAGGCGCTCGCGCCGGTCGGGTTCACCCTGGCGTTCCTGGTGATCTTCGCGATCTCGATCAGCGCGCCCGCGGCGCTGCTCGAGATGGTCACGAAGCGCCAGGCGCGCCTCGCCGCCCAGCTCGAGATCGCGCGCACCCTCCAGGCGCGGCTCGCGCCCACGGACGCCCGGCTCGATCGCCTGGAGTTCGCCTGCCACATGCGGCAGGCCGACTCGGTCGGCGGGGACTACCTGCAGCACTTCAAGACGGGGAGCAGCGAGTGGTTCTTCGCGGCGGACGTCGTCGGCCACGGCTTCCACGCGGGGCTGCTCGCGCTCATGGCCCACAGCGCGCTCTCGTCGATCATCGAGGCCCGCCCCGAGATCACCCCCCGCGAGCTGAACCAGCTCGTGAACCGGGTGCTGTGGCGGAACCTCGCCCAGCTCGAGGACCGCCGCTACATGACGATCGTGGCGATGCGGCGCGACGACCGGGACGGGCGGCTCGTGGTGAGCGGGTGTCACGCGGACCTGCTCGTGTACCGCGCCCGCTCGCGCGAGGTGCAGACGCTCGCCCTCGAGCACTTCCCGCTGGGCGTCGGCTTCACGCCGGACCTGGCCCTCGAGACCATCGGCGACGCCACCCTCGAGCTCGGGCCGGGAGACCTGGTGTTCGTCGCCACCGACGGGGTGTTCGAGGCGCCGCGCCTCGGCCAGCACGAGCTCGGGCTGTTCGGCGCCGAGCGCGTGGGTGAGCTCTTGTCCGCGTGCGGCGCCGAGCCGCTGTCCGAGATTCGCCGGCGGCTGGTGGAGCAGCTCGACGACTTCACGGGCCGGCGCTACGCCGACGACGTGGCGTTCTTCATGCTGCGCGCGCGCCCCGAGGGAGCGCTGGCGTGAAGCTGAGGCTCGAGATCGCCGCGCGCTCCGCCGACGTGCTGCGCTGCAGGCAGCTCGTGGGCGAGGTGTACCACCGCCGCTACGGCGTGGTGTTCTCGAGCGACACCTACGACCTCGACCGGAAGATCGAGCCCTGGCCGCACCGCTTCCTGATGGGGTTCGTCCGCGACGAGCTCGCGGCCGTGTCCGGGCTGTACGTGCGGAACACCTACGTCGAGCGCTTCGGGCTGGTGGACGACGACGAGGTCCGCGCCCGGCTGCGCGAGGCGGGCGTGGACGGAGAGTACGAGCCCGCCGAGCGGCGCGAGCTGACGAAGCTCGTCATCGCCCCGCGGCTGCTCAACTCGGGGCTCGGCCCGCTGTTCATCGCGTTCGCCCACGCGCGGGCGTTCGTGGAGCTCGACGCCCCGCGACCGCCGCTCGTCACCTTCTGCGTCGTGCGATCGATGAAGCGCCTGGTCGAGCGGCACGGGATCCGCACGCGACACCTGAAGCCGTTTCCCCACTACAAGGTCCACGAACACTACCGGTCGGAGCGGAACCCGATGGACAGCTACCTCGTCATCCCGCACCTCGACGTACCGGCCGCCTTCCGCGACCTGCGCATTCCGGGCGAGCACGCGCTCGGCCCGTGGCTGGGAGACGAGCGATGAGCAACCTCACCGTCCTCGGCGCGTTCCACGAGGCCCCCGCCCAGCCGCTCAGCGCCATCGAGATGGAGGTGGTGCCGATAGACCTGGTGACCGAGTGGAGACGATGCGGCATGATCGCCGACTTCATGGCCGACTACATGGTGTACGGGTTCGAGCGGCGCGAGACGGCACGCAGCGTCCTCTCGACCGTCATGAACGAGCTCGTCGAGAACGCCGCCAAGTTCAGCGCCGACGCGCGGACGCCGGCGCGCGCCTCGATCCGCAATCACGGCGAGGTCGTGCTCCTCGAGATCCGGAACGAGGCGAGCGACAAGCACGTCGCGAGCCTGAAGGAGCTGCTCCCGGAGCTCGCGCACGACGACGCGACCGCCGTGTTCCGGCAGCGGCTGCAGGACCGGCGGGGCCTCGGCCTCGCGCTGCTCGCGCGAGACTACCGGGCGACCGTGGGGGCCACCGTGGAGCCCGCCGACGCCGGAGGAAAAGCCACGGTCTGCCTGCGGGTGGCCATGAGCGCGGCGGAGGTGGAGCAGCGATGAAGGCGCCACGCCCGGACTACTCGGTGGACGCGGGACAGTCGCCCGGGACCTGGCTCCTGCGCGGGGTGATGCGCCTCGAGTCGCCCGAGGCCTACGCGCGGGCGTTCGAGCCCATCGTCGCCTCGCTCACGAAGCTCCCCGCGATCTCCCTCGACCTCTCGCAGGTGGTGTTCCTGAACAGCTCCGGCATCCGCGCGCTCGCAGACGTGCTGCTGCTCGCGCGCGAGAAGCGCTGTCAGGTCACGCTCTTCGGGAGCGCCGCGGTCCCGTGGCAGAAGAAGCTCGCGAGCTCGCTCACGGCCCTCTTCCCCGAGTTCGTGATGCGCGTCGACCGCTGAAGCGGTCGCGCCGCCCGCGCGCGAGCGGTCGACTACTCGAGCAGCGACGTCGGCGAGACGGCCAGGGCCTTGGCGAGGCTCTCGAGCGTCTCGAGCGGCGGCGTCCGCTGCCCGCGCTCGAGCATCGAGATGTAGGACACCGAGAGCCGCGCCTTCCCGGCCAGGGCCTCCTGCGAGAGCTTGCGGCGGAGACGTTCGCTCTTGAGGTTCAGGGCGAACTTGTCGGCGAGACGCGGCATGAGGAGCTCCTGAGTTGAAGTTGCGGAAACCGCAACATGGGGTGCGAGAACGGCACGATCCCACACTACCACTCAGCGTGCGGCTTCACCAGACCGTGCGTGTACGTTACTTGCGGGACCGCGCGGCGGGGAACGGGACGTCGTACCGCGCGAGGAGGCGGCGCAGCGAGAAGTAGGAGACCCCGAGCGCCTTCGCGAGGCCGCGGGGGTCGCGGGCGAAGAAGCGGGTCGCGGCGAGCAGATAGCGGCGCGCGGCCTCGCGGAACGGCAGGACGTCCTCGCGCGAGCGGAGCGGCCACAGCCCGGGCATCGTGCCGACGAGCTCCCCCGCGAGCTGCGCCAACCTGCCACGCGCCTCCTCCACGTCCGCCTCGTTCTGCTCGATCGTGTGCGTGAGCCGCCGGCGCTCGACCGCGAGCTCCACGGCGTGGCCGAGCGCGGCGCTCGACTCGTCGTGGCAGTCGAAGAAGAAGTCCGCGCCCGCCATCACGGCGGCCATGGCATCCGAGGCCCCCGCCGCCGTCGCGTACGCCAGGATCGCGAGGCGCTCGTGGGATTCGCGCAGCTCGCGGATCGTCTCGAGCCCCGGTCCCTTGGGCAGCTCGAGGTTCACCATGGCGATGGTGGCTCCGGCAGCGCGCTTCAGCGACTCGGCGCCGCTCGAGGCCGTGAGGAGCTTGAACCGCGGGTGAGCGCCGGGCTGGCCCGGTCGCGGGCTCCCCCTGACCTCTGCGAGCCGCTCGCGGATCATGCGGCGGTGCGCATCGTCGGGGGCTACGAGCAGGAGCACGTCGTCGAACGCGTCGGGAAGATCCCTGCGGATCGCGCACATCGCGCCTCGTCTACCACGTCCCGTCCCCGGTGACGGCGTCCAATCGTCTGCCGCGGCCGTACACTGGCTCGCACACCCAACGGGAGGCACAGCGCATGCCCAGCCACCATCAGTTCGAGCTTCTGGACCGCGTGCATTCACTGCGAGGACGCCCGCCCCCCGCGCCCGCCGCCGGAGGCCCGCCGCCCGAGCCGGACGAGGTCCTGCGCCCGGGCGCCGAGGCGGACTCCTGGCGGCCGGAGGCGTTCCCCGCCGGCGACCCGGCGGCGCGCCTGCGGCTCGCCGCGCGCGTGGTGGAGGAAGGCCTCACGGTCCACGACACCCTCCGCGAGCAGCTCGTCGAGCTCCTCGAGACGCGCGAGCCGGCGCTCGAGCTCGGGCCGGAGGCGCTCTCCGAGCGGATGGGCGCCCATCTCCAGGGGCTGCCGCTCGCGTACCACGGCACCTGGTTCCTCTACCCGTGGTCCAGGCGGGTGGTGCGTGTGCTCCCGGAGCCCGAGTTCCGGGAGCTACGCTCGAGCCGGAACCGGAACAAGATCTCCTCCGAGGAGCAGGAGCGGCTCCGCGCGGTCCGGCTCGGGGTCGTCGGCCTGTCGGTGGGGAGCGCGAGCGCCATCGCCCTCGCCATGGAGCAGGTCGGCGGGGAGCTCTACCTCGCGGACCACGACCGGCTCAGCCTCTCGAACTTGAACCGGCTGCGCGCGGGCGTCCACGAGCTCGGGGTCCCGAAGGCGGTCCTCACCGCGCGCGCCATCGCCGAGCTCGACCCGTACCTGCGCGTGTGGCCGTTCCTGGACGGGATCACCGATGCGAACATGGACCGGTTCCTCCGGCCCGACGGGCGTCCGCTCGACCTCCTCGTGGAGGAGTGCGACGACCTCTACGTGAAGGTGCGGGTCCGGGAGGCGGCGCGGGCGCTGCGCATCCCCGTGCTCATGGAGACGAGCGACCGCGGCCTCCTCGACGTCGAGCGCTTCGACCTCGAGCCCGAGCGTCCCATCCTCCACGGCCTCGTCGGCGCGCTCGACGCCGAGGAGCTCCGCGGGCTCGACACCTCCGAGAAGGTGCCGATCGTGCTCCGCATCCTCGGCGAGCGGTCCATCTCGCCGCGCCTCGCGGCCTCGCTCGTCGAGGTGAAGGCGACGCTCAAGACCTGGCCGCAGCTCGCCTCGGCCGTGTCGCTCGGCGCGGCGGTCGTCACCGACACCGCCCGCCGGATCGCGCTCGGCGAGCTCAGGTCGTCGGGGCGGTTCTACGTGGACCTCGGCGAGCTCGTGCGCGACGGGGCGGGGGCGGTGCAGCCCCTCCTGGCGGAGCCTGTGCCCGCTCCGGCCGCGACGCTCGAGGAGGCGCGTGCGGCGCCCCCGGCCGCGGCCGTCGCCCCGGCGGCGGTCCGGGCGGGCGCGGCGCTCGACACGCAGCGAATCCGGGCGCTCGTGGAGCTCGCCACGCTCGCGCCCTCGGGCGGGAACTGCCAGCCGTGGCGGTTCTCGTGGGACGGCAAGCGCCTCCGCCTCCTCCACGACGCCGCCCGCTCCCGGTCCTTCCTCGATTACCGCGACCTCGCGAGCTGGCTCGCCTTCGGCGCCGCCGTGGAGAACATCGCGCTCGCCTCGGCGGCGATGGGGCTCGACATGGCGGTCGACCTCGCCCCGGATCCGCGCGAGCCCGCGCTCGTGTGCGACCTCCGCTTCGCGGCCTCGCGCGCGCCGGCCCCGGCGAGCGTCCTCTCCCTCGCGGCGGCGATCCCGGACCGCGCCACGAACCGGAAGCTCGGCCCGCGCGCGCCGCTCGCCCGGGAGGCGCGCGACCTGCTCCTCCGCGCCGCGGCGGACGTCTCCGGCGCGGCGCTGCACCTCGTCGAGGACTCGGAGCGGCTCAGCGAGCTCGGCGAGGTGCTGGGGCGCGGGGACCGGCTCCGCTTCCTCTCCCGCACCATGCACCGCGAGATGATGGGCGAGCTGCGCTGGAGCGCCGACGAGGTGCGCAGGGGCGACGGGCTGGACGTCGCCACGCTCGAGCTCTCCGGCGCGGACCTGGCCGGTCTCCGCGTGATGTCCTCCTGGCCCGCCATGGAGCTCGTCGGCCGGCTCGGCGGGGGGCGCGCGCTCGAGAAGCCGGCGGCGAAGGCCATGGCGGCGGCGAGCGCCGCGGGGCTCGTGTCCGTGGCGGGCCGCACGCGCGAGGCCTACTTCGCGGGCGGCCGCGCCATGCAGCGCGTGTGGCTCCAGGCGACTGCCCTCGGGCTCGCGTTCCAGCCCATGACGCCGCTCACGTACCTCTTCGCGCGGCTCGAGCTCGGCGACGGCGAGGGCCTCGCGCCGCCGGAGGTCGCCACGCTGCGCGCGCTGCGGGGTCGCCTCGCCTCGGTCTTCCCGGAGGCCTCGGGCCGGGGAGAGCCGATGCTGTTCCGCCTCGCCGTCGCGCCACCCCCCGCCGCGCGGGCGCTCCGCCGTCCCCTCGCCGAGGTGCTCGAAATCGATCCGCGCGCGTCCGACTCGCGGGCGGGTCCGCTGCGGGCCGGACCGTCCCTCCACGCTCCGACGCGCCGGCGAGCGGGGTGAGCCCTCGCGCCCGCCGCGGTGGCCTCGCGAGCGCCGTCTCCGAGGTCGCCCCGGCGCTGCGTGGCGAAAGGCGTCCGGCGTCTCTGCGGGACCGCTTCACCGGGCGCCGGCGCTGTACACCGCCGGGCGAAGCCCGCCGGTGCGCGGCAGCCGGACGGTGAAGCGGGTCGGGCGGCCCGGGCCCGACGCGACGTCCACCCGGCCGCCGTGCGCCTCGACGATGGTCCGGACGATGAAGAGCCCCAGGCCGAGCCCGTCGGCGCCGGCCTGGCGGACGTCGCCGCGCCGGAACGGCTCGAAGATGGCGCGCGTCGCCTCGGGCGGGATGGGCGGGCCGTCGTTCTCGACCTCCACGCGCACCGCGTCGGCCTCGCCGGCGGCGCGCAGGCGCACCGGCGTGCCCGCCGGCTGGTACTGGAGCGCGTTCGAGACGAGGTTCGCGATCGCCTGCTGGAGCCGGTCGGGGTCCCACGCGCCGGAGAGGTTCCCGTCGAGGGAGAGCGCGACCGCGTCGGGTCCGTGCCGGAGCGCCGCCTCGTCCACCACCGGGCGGCAGACCTCGCGCAGGTCCATCGCGCGCGGGGCGAGCGGGATGCCGCCGGCGTCGCGCACGCGCGTGAAGTCGAGCAGGTCGCCGATCATCCGGGCCATGCGGCGCGAGCTCGACAGGATGCGGGCGAGCGTGCGCGCCTCCGCCGGCGGCAGCGTCCGTCGCGAGAGCAGCGTCGCGCCGGCCTCGATGGCGGACAGCGGCGTGCGCAGGTCGTGGCCGACGATGCCGAGGATCCGCGCCTGCACCTCGAGGGCGACGCGCCGCTCGCGCTCGCGCTCCTCGTGCGCGCGCAGGGCCTGGCGGACGCTCCGCGCGGCGAGCAGGAGCACCGCGGCGAGCGCGAGGTTCGCGACGAGGAACACCGCGTCGCCGAGGGCGGTCTTGCCCGACCAGGCGCGCTCGCGCTGCTCGAGCGCGCCGACCTCGAGCGCCACGAGCTCGCCGCGGGCGTGCTCCATGTCGTCGAGGAGGTGAGGGTCGGTGGTGGGGTGCCAGGAGGCGCCGGTGAGGAGCGCGGCGTCGTGGGCGCGCCGCTCCTCGGCCATGGCCGCGAGCGCGGCATCGACCCGCCCGACGAGCGCGTCGGTGGGCGCGCGCCGCTGCGGCTCCCGTGACGCCCGCTGGGTGAGCGACGCGAGCTCGACGCGGATCGCGGCCACCGCCCGCTCGTGCCGGGCGAGCTCGGCGGGGCCGCGCACGAGCAGATAGCCGCGGTGGCTGCTCTCGGCCTCGCGGACGGCGGCGTCCAGCCGCTCGAGGGCGAGCACCGCGTCGGTCGACTCGGCGGCGCGCGCGGCGTTCTCCTGACGCGACTTCGCGACCGCCAGGTACACCCCCACCGCCACGACGATGGCGAGGATGGCGGCGACGAAGCCGGTCACCGGACGAGCGGGCACGCAGCTAGGCAACCCGGCGAGCGGGCGGGCTCTTCCCTCTCATACGGGGAGGCGACGGGGTGCGTCTTCGCCCCACGTCGCCTCCTCCCAGGCGGGTCGCTCGCTAGAGCCGCTCCGGCGCGGGGTGCCCCGGCGCGGGCGCGCCGCCGGGCGGGCCCCCCGCGACGTCGGTGAAGAGGGGGCTCTCGGGGAGCGCGGCGGGGAGCGGCCGCGTCCGGGCGCGCACGCCGCGCCAGGCGAGGATGACGACCGGGAGCACGCCGCCCACGATGAAGAGCGCATCGCCGGGGAGGCGCGCCCACTCGAACCACGTCAGCGGCCGCGCGGTGAGGAACTCCAGCGCGCGCGCCTCCCAGTAGCCCACCGTGACCGAGCGGTGAAGCTGCAGGACGCCGATGGGGAAGAGCGTCGCGAACACCATCCAGCCCAGGCCGACGTTGAGCGACCAGAAGCTCACCGCCGCGAGCCGGTCCGACCAGCGCTCCGGCGGGACGAGGTAGCGGAGCCCGAACAGCGCGAGCCCCACCGCGAGCATGCCGTAGACGCCCATCATCGCCGCGTGGCCGTGGTTCGCGGTGAGGGCCGTGCCGATCTGGTAGTAGCTCACGATGGGCAGGTTGATGAGGAAGCCGAAGATCCCGGCGCCGACGAAGTTCCAGAACCCCACCGAGGCGAGGAACGCGACGGCCCAGCGATGCGGGAACCGCACGGCGCCCGCCTGCTGCTCGCGGCCCAGGGAGAGGAAGCTCCACGCCTCGAAGGTGAGGAGGGTGAGCGGGATGACCTCCGCCGCGGAGAAGAAGGCGCCGAGCGCCATGTGCTCCGCGGGCTCGCCCGAGAAGTAGACGTGGTGCATGGTCCCGACCACGCCCCCCACCGAGTAGAGGATGATCTCGAGGTAGATGAGCCGGAGCGCGATCCGCTCGGCGACCACCCCGAGCAGCACGAACAGGTAGGCGACGACGACCGTGGTGAAGAGCTCGAGGAAGTCCTCGACCCACAGGTGCACCACCCAGAAGCGCCAGTAGTCGGTGACCGTGAAGTGGCCGCGCGGGTGGGCGAGCAGCCCGACCGCATAGAACGCGGGGATCGCGAGCGCGGCGAAGAAGAACAGCCAGGGCATGTTGCCGAGGTGCTCGCGCGCGAGGCGGGGGCGCAGCGCCCGGAACAGGATCGCCACCCAGGCGAAGAGCCCGAGGATGAGCAGCACCTGCCAGAAGCGGCCGAGCTCCAGGTACTCGAAGCCCTGGTTCCCGAACCAGATGCTCCGCGTCCAGCCGTGGATCCCGGCGAGCTCGCCGATCATGCTCCCCACCACCACCACCGCCAGCGCGCCGAGCAGCGCGAAGGCGAGCGCGCGCTGCCCGGGCGGCTCGCGCCCGGCGATCATGGGCGCGAGGAAGATGCCGGCGGCGAGGTAGCTCGTCGCCACCCAGAAGATCGCGAGCTGCAGGTGCCAGCTCCGCACGACGTTGAAGGGGAGCAGCGCGGCGAGGTCCACGCCGAAGAAGTTCGAGAGCTCGGCGCGGTAGTGCTGCGTCGCCCCGCCCACCAGCGTCTGCAGGAGGAAGAGCAGCGCCATGACGAGGAAGAACCAGCCGGTCGCGCGCTGCGAGGGCGTGAGCGGCACCTCCTCGGGGCGGCGGAAGGTGAGGGTCTGCGACTCGCGCCCCTGCCAGCCGAGGAACCGCCAGCGGCCGAAGGCGGCGAAGAGGAGCCCGGTCCCCGCGAGGAGGGCGATGAGCGAGAGCACGCTCCACACCACCATCGGGCCAGTCGGGACGTTCTGGACGAGGGGCTCGGGCGGCCAGTTGTTGGTGTACGAATAGTCCTGGCCGGGGCGCCGGGCGGCGGCCGCCCAGGCGCTCCAGGCGAAGAACGCGGTGAGCAGCCGGACGTCCTCCGGCCCCGAGACGACGTCTCGCGCGAGCCCGGTCCGCGCGCTCGGCTGGGCGAAGAACGCCGCGAGCTCTTCGCGGTAGTGCTCGAAGGCGAGCGCCTGACCCTCGGTGAAGCGGAGCGTGTCGCTCGCCGGGTCGTAGCGGTTCGTCTGCAGCTCGGCCCAGGTCTTCGGGCCGCCCGCCCGCTCCGGCTCGCCGTTGCGGCGCGCCATGAAGCGGGCGGTGCGCCGGAGGTAGTCGGCGGTGAAGTCCGGCCCGAGGTAGCCGCCGTGGCCGAAGACCGAGCCGTACGACATGAGGCCCCGTCCCAGGAAGAGCTCCTGCCCCGAGAGGACGTCGTCCCGCGTGAAGACCACCCGCCCCGCCGGGCCGACGACCCGCTCCGGGATGGGCGGCGTCGCCGTGTAGGTCCGGTAGGCGAGCACCCCGAGGATGCCGAAGCCGACGAGCATGACGAGCAGCGCGGCCTGCAGCCAGCCGCGCGACACGAGGAGCTGCCTGCGCATGAACCCTCCAGCGTTCGAGCCTCGCCAAGGGTGGAGATAACGCGCGCGGAGGACAACACGACACCCTCCGTGGAGGCTTCACCGAACGTCATCGACCGACCCGTGGGTGCGGCCCGGCTCCTCGTGCGGCGGCGCTGGCCCTCGCCGGACAGGGGGGCGGGCGCCGGCGCGAGCCGGGCGGGATACTGCGCGCCCTCCTCGGCGCTCACCTCGGCCGTCCGGCCGCGACGCGCGGGACCACGGCGGCCCGCCGCGCGCGGGGGCGCGCTCCTCCCCGGCCGCGCTCGACGGTGGCCCAGGCGAGCGCGCCGCCCACGCCGCAGAGGGCCGCGGAGATCGCCATGGCGCGCTGGAAACCCTCTGTGAGCTGGCCGGAGGCGACGTCCGCCGGGGCGATGCCGGCGGCGAGGGGCAGCACCGCCACGGCGAGGAGACCGGCCGCGCGCGCGACGGCGTTGTTCACGCCCGAGGCGACGCCAGCCCGCTCCGCCTCGACGGCGGAGAGCGCCGCCGCGGTGAGCGGGGCGACCGCGAGGCCGAGCCCCACGCCGAGCGTCGCCACGCCCGGGAGGACGCCCCCGAGGTAGCTCACGCCCGGCACGGCCCGGGCGAGGAGCGCGAGACCGAGCCCCGCGACGAGCGCGCCCGACGCCATGAGCGGGCGGTTCCCGACGCGCCCCGCGAGCCGGCCCGACCACGGCGAGAGCACGAGGAGGCAGGCGGTGAGCGGGAGGAGCGCCGCGCCGGAGGCGAGCGGCGACCAGCCCAGGCTCCGCTGGAGCTGGAGCATGAGGAGGAAGGTCGCGCCGCCGAGCCCGAAGTAGAGCGCGAGCGTGGCCGCGTTCGCCCCGGTGAACTGGAGGGAGCGGAAGAGCGACAGGGGGAGCATGGCCGACGGACGGCGCTCCACGAGGACGAACGCGACGAGCGCGAGGGATCCCGCGAGCGCAGCCACCGTCACCCGTCCGCCGCCGCCCTCGCCGGTCGCCTCGATGAGCGCGTAGGTGACCGCGCCGAGCCCGAGGGCGGCGAGGACCGCGCCCGCGACGTCGAGCCGGCGCGCCACGGGCGCGCGGGACTCCGGGACGAAGCGCACCGCCGCCCAGATGCCGAGCGCGGCGATCGGGAGGTTCACGAGGAAGACGGCGCGCCAGGACACGGCCTCGGCGAGCCAGCCGCCGAGGAGCGGCCCGAACGCGGTCGTCACGCCGGAGAGGCCCGCCCAGGCCCCGATGGCGCGCCCCTGCTCCTCCGGCGCGAAGCAGCTCCGCAGCAGGGCGAGGCTCCCGGGCACGAGCAGCGCCGCGCCCACCCCCTGCACCGCCCGGAACAAGACGAGCGCGCCGGCGTTCGGGGCGACGCCGCAGAGGAGCGAGGCGACCGCGAACCAGGCGAGCCCGATGGTGAACACGCGGCGGCGCCCGTAGCGATCGCCGAGGGCGCCGCCGGGGAGGAGGAGCGCGGAGAGGGTGAGCAGGTAGCCGTCGAGCGTCCACTGCAGCGCCGAGAGGCCCGCGCCGAGCTCCCGGCCGAGGACCGGGAGGATCACGTTCACCACGGTCGAGTCGAGGAACGCGAGCCCCGAGCCGAGGATCGCCACGAGGAGCACGCCCCTCCCCGCCCGGCTGCCGTAGCGCACCGTCTCCCGCACCCCGCGAACCTTAAGGCGGCGCAGCGCCGGGGGCCGGGCTTCGGCGGGCCGCGCAGCGTCGAGTGGCCTCAAGCGCGGGAGCGCGCAGCGGACGCGCGACGTGGGGCGCTCCATGGGCCGCAGCCCCTTGGCCCGAGCGCCCGCGCCACTTCAGCCGCGCTCGTAGCGGCGCAGTGCCGGTGCCACGAGCGCGGTGACGAGCGCGGCGGCGATGCAGAGGAGGCCGCCCGAGGCGACCGAGAGGCGCGGCCCGAACGCGCGCGCGACCGCGCCCGCCTCCACCTCGCCGAGCTGCGGCCCGCCCATGAAGAAGATCATGTTGATGGAGCCCATCCGCCCGCGGAGCGCGTCCGGGGTGAGGAGCTGGCGAAGCGTCTGGCGGATGACGGTGCTCACCGTGTCGGCGGCGCCCGCCGCCGCCAGCGCAGCGAGCGAGAGCGGGAAGGAGCGCGAGGCGCCGAACACCGCGATGGCGCCGCCGTAGGCGCCGACCGCCCACAGCACCGCGCGCCCCTCGCGCCGCGGGAGCGAGCGGGTGGCGAGGAACGCGCCCGCGAGGGCCGCGCCGGCGGGCTGCGCGGCGTAGAGGACCCCGAGGCCGCGAGGGCCGACGCGGAGGAGCTGGTCCGCGAAGATGGGCATGAGCAGCATCGAGCCGCCGAAGAACGTCGCGAAGAAGTCGAGCAGCATCGTCGTGCGGATGACCGGGGCGCGGCGCAGGAAGGCGAGGCCCTCCTTCACGGCGCCGAGCCCGAGCGGAGTCGCGCGCGGCGGCGCGCGGTGGCGCATGACGAGGAGCGCGCCGATCACGGCGAGGAACGAGGCCGCGTCGAGCGCGTACAGCGTGACCACGCCGCCCCAGGCGAGGAGCACGCCCCCGAGCGCGGGGCCCACGACGTTCGCCACCTGCCAGCCCGTGAACGCGAGCGAGAGCGCGCCGGAGAGGTGCTCGGGCGGCACGAGGAGCGGCACGAGCGCCTGCCGCGCCGGGTTGTCGAAGGCGATGGCCGCCGCGCCGACCGCCACGAGGCCGTAGAGGAGGCCGGGCGTCGCGAGGCCGAGGTGGCTCGTCACCGCGAGCGTGACGGACACCGAGGCGAGCAGCGTCTGGGTGACGAGCATGAGCCGGCGGCGGTCGACCGCGTCCGCCACGACCCCGCCGCCGAGCGCGAAGGCGATGACCGGAGCGACGCGGAAGAAGCCGAGGAGCCCGAGCGCGAGCGGCGAGCGGGTGAGCACGTAGAGCTGCCAGACGATGGCGACGTGCTGCATCTGCGTGCCCGTGGTCGAGACGACCTGGCCGAAGAGGAGGTTCCTGAAGTCGCGGGAGCGGAGGGCCGCCGGGAGCGCAGGCACGCGCGGAGGAGAGCACGGGCGGGCCTGCCTGTCGATCCGGCGGCCCCTCCCTCCGGCGGCCCGCGCCGTCACTCGCCCGCGCGGGCGGCGAGCCAGGCGTTCGCGTCTGCGAGGCTCTCCTCGGAGATCGTGTGGCCGATCGGATACTCCCGGTACTCGACGCGCGTCCCGAGGAGCGGCGCGAGGAGCGCCCTCGCCTCGCGGCCGCGCTCCACGGGGATGACTGCGTCGTCCCTGCCGTGCAGCACGAGCGCCTCGAGCCGGGCGAGCGCGGGCGCGGGCGCGGCGCGGGAGAGGCTCTGCGGCAGCACGCGGCCGGAGTGAGCCACGAGGCCGCGCACGAGCTCGGGGCGCGCGAGGGCGAGCGCGTAGCTCATCACCGCGCCCTGCGAGAACCCGAACAAGAACACCCGCGCCGGATCCGCGCCGTAGGCCCCGCACAGCTCGGGGACGGCCTCCGCGAGCGCCTCGCGGCTCGCCTCGACCTCGGCCGGATCGAGCGTGGTGGGCGTCGCGCTCCGGTCGAGCACGTACCAGGCGAAGCCGGAGGGCGTCATGGCATAGGGCGCCCGCGCCGACACGACGAGGAAGCGGCGGTCGAGCCACGGCGCGAGCGCGAAGAGGTCCCGCTCGTCCGAGCCGAGCCCGTGCAGGAGGAGCAGGAGCGGCGGGTGGGAGCGGGCGGGCGCCGGCGCGCGGACGAGGTGCTCGAGCGTCACCCACAGACGCTATCCCGCTTCCGCCATCGCCGCCCGCCGGACGGCGCCGCTCGACCGGGGGCCCCGGTGGCCGCCTGTCCGACGTGCGCGCGGGCCGGCAATTCCGGCGGCGGGATGACGGCCGCCCCGCCCCGCCGTGCGCATGCTTCCGCCGGACCGAGGAGATTCCACGTGCGGCGACTCGAGACCTGGACCGCGCTGGCCATCCTGGGCGGCGCCACGGCGCTCGCCCTCTCGCGGCGCATCGGGCGCGTCCGGCTGCCCGGGAAGATCGCGTTCGTCACCGGCGGCTCGCGAGGGCTCGGCTTCCTCGTCGCGCGCGAGCTGGGGCGGCGCGGCATGCGCGTCGTCATCTGCGCCCGGGACGAGGAGGAGCTCGAGCGCGCCCGGGGCGGCCTGGCGGCCGAGGGGATCGACGTCACCGCGCTCCCCTGCGACGTCACCGACGAGGACGGGATCCAGGGGCTCGTGGCCGACGTGGAGCAGAACCTCGGCCCCATCGACGTGCTCGTGAACAACGCCGGCATCATCCAGGTCGGCCCCGTCGAGACGATGAAGACCGAGGACTACCGCCGTGCGATGGACGTGATGTTCTGGGGCGCGCTCCACGCCGCCGAGGCGGTGCTGCCCGGGATGCGGGAGCGGCGCCGCGGCACGATCGTGAACGTCACCTCCATCGGCGCCGCGGTGGGGCTCCCCCACCTCGCGCCCTACGACGCGGCCAAGTTCGCGCTGCGCGGCTGGTCGGAGGCGCTCGCGGCGGAGTCGATCCGCCACGGGGTGCGGGTCGTGACCGTCGTCCCCGGGCTCATGCGCACCGGCTCCTTCGGCCACGCGCTCGTGAAGGGGAAGCGCTACGCGGAGGCGAGCCTGTTCACGCTCGCTGCGTCGCTCCCGCTCTTGACCTCGAGCGCCGATCGCGCCGCGCGCCGGATCGTGCGGGCGATCGAGAACGACGAGCGCTTCGTCGTGGTGGGCGTGCCCGCGAAGGCGCTCCGGATCGCCCACGCGCTCTTCCCCGGCACCGTGGTCCGGACGCTGGGGGTCGTGAACCGGCTCCTCCCGCCGGCCGAGCCGGGCGCCCGCGAGGCGATCGCGCTGCCGGGTGAGCTCTTTCGCCGCGGCCTCGCGCGGTCGATCCTGACCGCGCTCGGCGATCGCGCCGCGCGCCGCTACAACGAGGAGCCGGAGCAGGCCTAGCCGCGACTCACCTGCAAAAGCGAAGGGCGACGGTGTCCCCACCGCCGCCCTTCGTCTTCGGCCGAGCCTCGAGCCGCCCTAGGGCATCGGCGCCGTCTGCCCCGCGAGGTGCAGGTTGGTGTTCCACGACAGGCCCGCGGACACGATGACCACGTCGGTCTGGAACGTGCCCGGGAAGGCGGTCGTCCCCTCCGGCGTGACCTTGTCGCGCCGGCCGTAGAAGAACGCCGCGTTCGCCGCCAGCCCGCGGTTGCCGAACGCCCAGGTGAGGCCGGTCGAGGCGCCCGTCGTGTTCGAGTCGGGGAGCGTCGGCGAGTAGGTGGTCTTGCGGAGGCCCGACTGATCGCGCATGAGCCCGAGCCGGAGGGCGAGCGTGGGGCTCACCTCCCACTCCACGCCGCCGCGGATGACGTTGCCGTTGCGGTAGTCGCGGGGCACGGAGAGGGTGAGCCCCTTGTCGCCCACGAAGGTGTCGTCGCGGTACACGACCCAGCGCGACCAGGACCACTGCAGCGTGACGAGGAGCGGCTTCGCCACGCGGTAGCCCACGCCGAGGTTGAGGAGGTTCGGGATCGTGACGTCGTGCGTGACGCCCTGGTCCTGCGTCTCCGGGCCCTCGAGGGCCGGCGGCACCTCGAAGTTGCCGTCGCCCTTCAGCGTCGCGTGCGCCTTGTGCTTGTAGTCCACGCCGATGGTGAGCGGGACGGACAGCAGAGGCTGGATCTCGGCGGAGACGTCGTAGGTGAGCGCGCCGCCCTTGGTGTCGAGCTCGCCGTAGGCGTCCGGGAAGGGCTGGATGCCCTGCTTCAGGTACTCGAACCCGTAGTACCAGACGAGCCCGCCGCCGACCCGCACCTGCGGGATGACCTCGTAGCCCGCGGTGAGGTAGGTGCCGAAGAAGCGCCGCTGCACCTCGATGATGCGCGCGCGCCCCTGCCAGTCGTCCTTCCAGAACTGGTTGCCACCGAACGGGCTCCCGAAGCCCACGCCGACGCCGAGGCCGCGGCCGGCGAGCTTCGTGCCGAAGCCCGCGTAGACGTTGACGGGCGTGACCGGCTCGAAGCGCGTCGTGGAGCTGCCGGTGAGGCTCGTGCTCCCCGAAGGCGCGGTCCAGTCGGTCCAGATGTCGAGGAAGGAGCCCGCCACCGAGACGGCGGGCCCGTCGAGCTTGGAGAGCGCGGCGGGGTTGATGAACGCGGCGCCGGCGTCGACCTGGGCGCCGACGGCCGACGAGGAGAGCGCGAGGTCGCGCGGGTTGACGTTGATGACCTCGTAGCCGCTCGCGAGCGCGAGCGACGGGACGAGGAGGAGGGCCGTCAGGATCGTCTTGCGCATGGGTGGCGTCTCCTCGTCAGTCGAGCGTCACGGCCGCAGGGGGAAGGGTGCCGTCGGAGAGGAACCGGGCCGCGTCCTCGCGCACCGGGCCGCCGATGGACGTGCCGCCGAAGAGCGGCGCGAAGGTGTCGAGGATGACCCCGTGGTCGACGCAGCCGCCCGCGGCGGAGCGGCTGTCGTAGAGGGTCGTGTCGATGGTTCCGAGGTCGAGGAGCAGGTCCCCGTAGGCGAGCGGGACGCCGCCGACGACCGTGGTCCGGTTCGGCACCACCGGGTCGCACTTCGAGAGCTGGCCGAAGGCGGCCGTGGTCGAGGAGGCGAGCGGCCCGAGCGCGGCGAGCGGGCTCGGGAGCTTCGTCTCGACGTGCTGGGCGTAGTTGATCGGGTCGGCCGGGTCGAGGATCCACTTCGCCAGGATGAGCGTCTGGACGTAGCGGGCCGCCACCGCCGGATCGGTCGCGATCTTCGAGCGGTCGATGCCGAGGGAGAGGAAGAGCTGATCGACCGCCGACTTGAACGCCGGGGCGTTCGTGAAGATGTCGGTCAGCGTGCCGCCCGGCGAGGAGAGCACCGCGCGCGAGATGCGCGGGTTCGTGGCGGCGATCTCCGTGCCGTTGATCCCGCCGAGCGAGAGCCCCTCGAGGTAGACGCGCGTCGGGTCGATCCCGACGCCGTGGCCCGCGAGCGCGGCCGCGAGCGCGTTCACCTGCGGCTGCGGGAAGCCGCTTCCGGGCGGTGGCCGGGCGGCGGCGAGGATGAGGGCGGCGTGGTCGAAGAGGTCCTGCCGGATGCCGTCCCGGATGCGGAAGAAGTTGCCCGAGATGAAGTAGTTCCCGGAGGCCTCGGTGGTGAAGTCGTTGCCGAGACGCAGGTGCCCCGTCGTGCAGGTGCCCGGCGCGACCGCGTCACCCTGGCCGGCGCGCGCGGCGTCGGGCGTGCACACGCCGTCGGCGGTGCCGTCGGTCGTGCAGTCGGAGTTCTGCGAGCAGAAGGCGCGATCGCCGTGGTAGGGCGCGTCCGTGGCGATGACCACGAAGCCCTTCGCGGCGAGGGACTCGGCGACGCCCAGCATCTGCAGCCGCCCGCCGTTCAGCCCGTGGTGCCACACGACGAGGGGCGCGACGCAGGGCGGCGCGCCGCACTTCGGCACGGCCACCGTCGCCGAGAGCTGGACGGGCGTCCACGCGCTCGGGTCGGGGTTGAGCGCGCCGTTCGCCGGGTCGATGGCGTCGAGGCTCACGAAGCGGGCGTCGAGGAACGCGGCCACGCTCGGGAACAGCGCCGCCTGCTGCGCGGCCGTGATGCCGAAGCTCGCGAGGTCGAGGGGCGCCGCCGCCACCGTGGTGAACGCGGCGTTGTCCGCCATGTTGCCGTCGCCGTTCGGATCGTACGGCGCCGCGGAGAGCTTGACGCTCACGTCGGTCACGGTCTGGGTGGTGACCGTGTAGGCGAGGACGACGTGGTCGCGGGTGAGCGAGGCGTCGCCGGAGAGCGCGCCGAGGTTGTCGAGCAGCGGCGCGAGCCCGGTCCGGAGCGCCTGTAGGCCGCCCGCGTCAGCGTCGCTCACGCCGGGGATCTGCGACTTGCCGTCCACGACGAGGGGGTTCTGGAACCCGAACACGATCTCGGCGAGCGTGCTGCGCACGAGGGCCGCGTCCTGCGTGTCCTTGACGCGATCGGTGACGATGACGGCATAGCGGGTCTTCTGCTTGAGCGGCGGGACGTAGACGATCCCGGCGGGCGTCGGCGTGGGGACCGGAATTCCGGGCTGGAGCCCGAGCGCGGTCGTGACGCTCGTCCCCTGCACGTCGCGGTTCAGCGCGGGCGGCTGCGTGAGGTACTCCGCCGTGCCGGGCGCCCCGGCGCCGAGCGCGGCGGCGACGTCGCGCAGCCGGCGGGGGGTCCCGCCGGCGGGCAGCTCGAAGACGAGGACGCTGTTCGCGTTCACGGTCGCGGCCTTCACCGGCGCCGTCAGCGGAACGAGCATCATGCCCGTCGTCGAGAAGCCGTCGAGGGTGGCGAGGCCGGCCGCCGCGGGCCCGAAGGCGGGGTTGTTGCGCACCTTGCCGGAGGCGGGGTCGAGGAGGAAGTCGGACGGGAAGGGGATCTGGCCCGAGCCGCTGTCGGTCAGCGGGCTCGCCGTCGAGGGCTGCGTCCCGAAGGTCTGGACGCTCGCGATCTCCTGGTGGGGGAAGACCGTGTCCACCGCGGCGAACGCGGAGAGCTGGCCCGGCACGGTCGAGGCCTGCCAGAGGACGGTGAGGCCGGAGGGCGTCTGCGTCTCGACGGGCTTCCACCCCACGGAGCCCGCGTAGAGCGCCTGGAGCGAGCTGAGCTGCTGCACCTGCGCCGGCGTGATCCCGGGCGGCTGGTTCTCGTGGCTCATGAGATCGACGCCCTGCGCGACGAGGGCGATGGGCCTTTCGGCCGCCACGGCGCGGCCGTCGGTCGTCTTCACGCCGTGCTCACCGCCGCGCAGCGCGGCGACGTAGCGCCCCGGCGCCCAGCGGCGGCTGCCGGCGGCGTCCGCGACCTTGCGGAGGGCGAGCACGCCGTTCGCGTACCCGCCCACCTCGACGGGGATCCGCTCGGCGGCGCCGGCGGTGATCTTCAGCACCGCGACGGTGCTCTCGTTCACCGTCTTGAGGTCCAGGCTCGGGGGGGTCGCGGAGCGCGAGTAGGTCCCGTCGTCGACGTTCCGGGTGGAGGTGTGGAACGGGACGGTGATCGCGACCTCCTGGTCGCTCGGGAAGCCGCCTTTCACCACGAACGACTGGAGCAGCTCCTTCTGGAGCCCTGCCGGCAGCGTGGGGGCGCTCTGGAGGGCGAGGTCGTTGGGAAGCGGGATGGCGGGGGGAGAGAAGGACGCGAAGACCAGCACGTCGGGCGGTCCGTTCTGCTCGACCGACTGCGTGCAGGCGGCCGCCAGAACCGCGGCGGCCAGAATCGTGGCGCGGCGATGGAACATCGATGTCTCCTCGTGACGCGGACGGGGAGTAGAGAAAGCTACGGGGACAAATGGACCGATTTGCGCGTCAGCCTACGTGAAGTCAAGAAAGAGCGCCCGGCGCGCCGCGTCATCCTCGGCGCGAACGCGAGGCGGCGCGCGCACGGGAGCTCTCGGCCCTCGGTCGCGAGGAAAGACCTGAGCGCGAGCGGCTCCGACGCTCACGTGATCGAGTGGCGCGCGCCCTTCGACAGGACGCGCGCCACCCAAGAGGAGCGGTCAGAATGAGTAACGCGCCTGCGCGCTCGCAATCCAGACGTTGGCGTCGTACGAGCCGACGAGAGCGCCGCGCGGCGAGGGCTGGAAGCCCGTCGGCGGGTTCGGGTCGACGTTCGGGAGGTTGCTGCTCGCCTCCTTGATGAACAGGTACGCGCCGCCGACGTCGATGGCCGCCTGCCTCGAGAACGCCCACTGGAGGCCGGCCGCCGCCCACCAGCGATCCTCGTCGGGCAGACGCGGCGTGCGGAACTCGTCCTGGACCGGCGTCTTGTCGAAGGCGGTGCCGAGCCGGACCTTCAGCATCTGGGTCGCCTGGTAGTTCGCGCCGAGCCCGACGCGCCAGCTGTCGTCGAACTCGAGGGGCGTGCTCGAGAGCGGCGCGCCGCTCTTTCTGTAGATGGAGAGGTCCGTGATCGAGGACCAGCCCGTCCAGGTGAAGTCGGCGAGCAGCTCGAGCGCGGGGAGGACCTTCTGCGCGACCGCCACCGAGACCGTGTCCGGCATCTCGATGGTCGTCTTGACGGGGCCGTTCGGCAGCCCGGTGGCGAGCAGCGCCGGCCGGTTGCTGAAGGAGACGTCTCCCTTCACGTGGTGCTTCATCGTCGAGCGGTACGAGACCCCGACGCGCGTCTGCGTCGGCAGCTCCAGCATCGCGCCGGCGTTCCAGCCCCAGGTCCAGGTGTCGCCCGAGACCTTGGCGACGCCCTCGCAGCCGCCCGCGGCGGTGCCGCAGCCGGAGGCCGCGACCGCGGCGAGCGCCGCGGCGCCGCCGGCCGCGAAGGCGGCGGCGCTGTAGTTCACGGCGTTCGTCAGCTCGGCGTCGAGCCGCTGGTAGTTCGCGCCGGCGCCGACCGACAGCCACGGCGCGATCTTCCACGCCACCGTGGGGTTGAGGTTGATGGTCTCGACCGAGGACTTGAGGGCGTGGAAGCGGCCCACCCACCCCGAGTCCCAGTTTGTCTCGAGGCCGAACGGGACGCTCACGCCGAGGCCCGTCCAGATGAGGCCGGGGACGGTCTCGAACGAGACGTAGCCGCTCGGGACGAGCGACAGGGAGCCGCCGTCGCCGCCGTTGCCGCCCAGCGAAGGCTGCAGCGGCGTGGCCCGCGTGCTCCCGCTGTCCGTGAAGTCGGGAGAAGGGCGGACGAAGTCCAGCGCCGCCACGAGCTGCAGGCCCGGCACCCGGGTCAGGCCGGCGGGGTTGAAGAAGATGGTGCTCGCGTCCTCCGCCGCCGCGGCCTGGCCGGCGTAGGCGTTCCCGAGCCCGCTCCCGTTCTGCTCCACCAGCTGGAAGCCGGAGGCGCGGGCGCCGCTCGGCGGAGCAGAGAGCGCGAGCGCGACCGCGGCGATGAGGGAGGTGCGTCGCAGGTGGGTCTTCGTCACGGGATCCCCTCCTTGTTCGACACCCGTCTTCGGGCGCGTCGCGCACGATGACGGGAGCGAGACCGAGTCTTTTCGTCGAGCACGCCGGCTCGACGCGAGCTGACACCGCGCGTCACTCTAGCGGTCCGGTGACGTGGGTACCGAGACCACGCGTGGATCACCCCGAAGGACCGCAGCCCGAACTTCACTCCCCACTCGACGCGCTGCGTGATTCCCGGGTCGAGCCCGGGAGGGTTGTGAGTCCCACTCGGGACTCGCTAGCATCGATCCTTTCCCCTGCCCCGCGGAGAAGGACCCATGACGCGCCCCGCCCCGCTGCTCGCCGCCGCCCTGCTCCTCGCCTCACCGCTCGCCGCCCGCCCCGACGAGCCGCAGAAGCTCACCCTCGACACCTCGGGCTGGCTCCTCCTCAACACCTACGCGAGCTCCGGCCCGCTGAACGCGAACGACCTGCCTCGCTTCGCGCGGGGCGGTCCGGACGGCGAGGCGGCGCTCGGCATGGGGGTGCGCCAGAGCCGGCTGCGCCTCAACGTCGGCATCCCCTCCGACGGGCTCCTCGCGAACGCGAAGCTGAAGGCGCTCGTGGAGCTCGACTTCATGGGAGGAAACACCGTCGGGTCCGACGACCCGTCGCTGCCGCTCGTGCGGCTCAGGCACGCGTGGGTCTCCGCCGCCTGGCCCGAGCTCGCGAACCTCACCGTGCTCGCCGGCCAGACCTGGGGGATCGTGGGCGGGCCGTACTTCGCGCAGAGCCTCTCACACCTCGCCACGCCGCGCTTCGCGGGCGCGGGCTTCCTCTACCGCCGCGCGCCGCAGGTGCGCGTCTCCGGCGATCTGGGGCGGACGCTCGGCGTCGTCTACCAGCTGGGCGCGCTCGCGCCGCTCGACCGGGCCGGCGTCACCGCCGACGCGGCGAACGGCGCGCCGGGGCCGGCGGGGGAGCGCTCGGGGACGCCGAACGTGGAGGCGCGCGTCGCGGGCGTGTACCGGCGCGGCGGCAAGGCGACGGCGGAGCTGGGGGTGTCTGGCCACGCCGGGCGCGAGAAGTACTCCTTCGCGGCCACCGCCGACCGGGCCGCGAAGGACGTCACCGCCGAGAGCCGCGCGCTCGCGCTCGACCTGAAGCTCGACCTCCCCTACGTGCAGCTCGTGGGCGGCGCGTTCGCGGGCGAGAACCTCGACATCCTCTACGCCGTGAACGCGAAGGGCGTCGTCGCGGACGTCGCGCTGGCGCGCGTGTCGAACGTCGAGACCCGCGGGCTGTGGGCGCAGGCGGCCGTGACGCCCGTGCCCGGGTACACCCTCCTCCTCGGCGCCGGGCGGGAGGACCCGCGCGACGCGACCCTCCCGGCCGCGAGCGCGACCTCGAGCCCGATCCGCCGGAACAGCCAGCTCTCCGCCGGCGCGCTCGTGAACCTCACCTCGCGCTGGCGCCTCGGCCTCGAGGCGACGCGGTACGTGACGGACACCGCCACGGTGACCGGCGCGGACACGTACACGGCGAACCAGCTCGAGCTCTCGACCTTGCTGGCGCTGTAGCCGGAGCGTCCCCTCGCGCTGCGGCAGAGCGGCCGCCGCGCGAGGGCCGCGCTCTATCGATTCGCGAACAGGCGAGCGAAGCGAGCCCGCCGGGTCGACGCCGCGGAAGCGGCGCAGCCGCTCGCGGCGGCGCACGGGACCCGGCGAGCAGGGGTGGGCCCCGACGAGCTCTGCTCGGCGGGCGGGGGCGCAGCCCCCGTTACAAATCGCTGAACGACAGCGCGATTCGCGTCACCGAAGGTATCGCGAATCGAGCTGTCGTTCAGCGCCGCCGGTGATCGAGCACCCGCCGCGCCTTGCCGGCGGAGCGCTCGAGCGTGTTCGGCGCGACGAGCTCGACCGCCATGCGCACGCCGGTCACGGCGTGGATCTCGCGGTCGATCCGGTCGTGCAGCTCCTGGAGCTGCCGCATCTCGTCGCGGAAGTCCGAGGGGCGCATCTCCACCTTCACGACCGCCTCGTCGAGCGAGCCCGGGCGCGAGACCTCGATGAGGTAGTGCGGCGCCGTCCCCTCGACGCGGAGCAGCGCCTCCTCGATCTGCGAGGGGAAGACGTTCACCCCGCGGATGATGAGCATGTCGTCGGAGCGGCCCACCACCCGGCTCATCCGCACGCCGGTGCGGCCGCAGGGGCAGGGCGAGCGGTCCAGCGCGGCGAGGTCGCGCGTCCGGTAGCGCAGGACCGGCATCGCCTCCTTGGTGAGCGTGGTGAAGACGAGCTCACCCACCTGGCCGTCCGGCACGTGGGCCAGGGTGTCGGGGTCGACGCACTCGACGAGGAAGTGGTCCTCCTGCACGTGCATGCCCGTGCGGTAGGGGCACTCGCCGGAGACGCCCGGGCCGATGACCTCGGAGAGCCCGTAGTTGTTGAAGGCGCGGATCCCGAGCGCGCTCTCGATGGCCGCGCGCATCTCCTCGGTCCACGGCTCGCCGCCGAAGTGCCCGAGCCTGAGCGGCAGGTCGCCCGGGCGGAAGCCCTCCGCGGCCGCCACCTCCGCGATGTGCAGCGCGTACGACGGCGTGCAGACGAGCACCTCGGCGCCGAGGTCGCGGATGAGCATCACCTGACGCGGGGTGTTTCCACCGGCGGCGGGCACCACCGCCGCGCCCACCCGCTCGATGCCGTAGTGCAGGCCGAAGCCGCCCGTGAACAGGCCGTAGCCGAAGGCCACGTGGACGAGGTGGTCCGGGCGCAGCCCGCCCGCGACGAGGAAGCGCGCGACGAGGCCGGACCAGGTGTCGAGGTCGCGCCGGGTGTAGGCGACGAAGGTGGGCTTGCCGGTCGTCCCGGAGGAGCCGTGCACGCGGGCGAGCTCGCCCCTCGGCACCGCCAGCAGGCCGAGCGGGTAGGTCTCGCGGAGGTCGTCCTTCGTGGTGAAGGGCAGCCGGCGGACGTCGTCCACGGCGCGGATCGCCTCGGGCGTCGCGCCGGCGCGGCCGAGCGCGTCGCGGTAGAACGGGACGGCGCTCGCGCGGCGGACCGTCTCGGCGAGGCGTCGCGCCTGCAGCGCGCGCCGCTCCGGGATGGGGAGCGTCTCGGCGGGGTCGAAGATCGGGCTCTCGAGCACGGGGATCGTCACGGCGTCCCCTACGAGCGCGCGAACAGCTCGGCGGGGCCGACGAGCTTCACGCCCGCCGCCTCGAGCAGCTTCTCGGCGCGGTCGGGGTCCTCGAGCCGGAAGAGCAGCGTGGCGTGGCGGCCGCGCTCGCGCGAAGCGGAGGGGTACATGTACTCGACGCCGACGCCGGCCTGCTCGAAGGCCTCGAGCACCGCGGCGAGCCCGCCCGGGCGGTCCGGCACGTCGACGGCGAGCACCTCCGTCACGTTCACCACCACCCCGGCGGCCTCGAGCACCGACTTCGCGCGCTCCCACTCCTTCACGACGAGGCGCAGGATGCCGAACTGCGCCGTGTCGGCGAGCGACATGGTGACGATGTCGATGCCGGCATCGCCGAGCGCCTTGCAGGGGAAGCGGAGCTGGCCGGGGCGGTTCTCGAGGAACACGGAGAGCTGACGGATCTTCACGGGACCCCCTCCTACATGTTGCGCCGGTCGAGGACGCGCTTCGCCTTGCCCTCGCTGCGGGCGAGCGTGCGCGGCGCGACGAGCGTCACCTTCACGCGGATGCCGACGACGTGGTCGATGGCGGCCTCGAGCCTGCGCCGGAGCGCCTCGAGCGCGCCGATGACGTCGGAGAACACCTCCGGCGTCACCTCCACCTGCACCTCCATCTCGTCGAGGCCCTGCACGCGGGCGAGGACGATCTGGTAGTGCGGCAGGGTCCCCTCGACGGCGAGGAGCGCCGCCTCCACCTGCGAGGGGAACACGTTCACCCCGCGGATGATGAGCATGTCGTCCGAGCGGCGGCCGATGCGGCGGATGCGGCGCAGGGTGCGGCCGCAGGCGCACGGCTCGGGGACGATCGAGGTGATGTCGCGCGTGCGGTAGCGGATCATCGGCATCGCCTCCTTCGAGAGCGTGGTGAGGACGAGCTCGCCCTCCGCGCCGTCGGGGAGGACCTCGCCCGTCTCCGGGTCGATGATCTCGGGGTAGAAGTGGTCCTCGAAGAGGTGCAGGCCGTCGCGCCGCTCGCACTCGATGCCGACGCCCGGGCCGATGATCTCCGAGAGGCCGTACACGTCGTGGGCGCGGATGCCGGCGGCCGCCTCGATGTGACGGCGCATCTCCTCCGTCCAGGGCTCGGCGCCGAAGACGCCCACCTTGAGCCGCTCGAAGGAGATGCCCGCCTCGCGCGCCCGCTCGACGAGGTGGATCATGTACGAGGGCGTGCAGCAGATGGCGGTCGCGCCGAAGTCCTGCAGCACCATGAGCTGGCGCTCGGTGTTGCCGCCGGAGATGGGGATCACCGTCGCGCCGAGCGCCTCGGCGCCGTAGTGGGCGCCGAGGCCGCCGGTGAACAGGCCGTAGCCGTAGGCGTTCTGGATCACGTCGCCGCGGTGCAGCCCGCAGGCGGCGAAGGTGCGCACCATCACGCTCGTCCACACCCGCAGATCCGCCTCGGTGTAGGCGACGACGATGGGCTTGCCGGTCGTGCCCGAGGAGGCGTGGAGCCTCACGATCTGCTCCATCGGGCTCGCGAACAGGCCGAACGGATAGGTGTCGCGCAGGTCGGTCTTCACCGTGAAGGGGAGCCGACCGAGGTCCTCGAGCGAGCGCACGTCGGCGGGCGTGACGCCCCGCTCCTCCATGCGCCGCCGGAAGAGCTCGACGCGCGCGTGGGCGCGCTCGACGACCGATCGGAGCCTTCCGAGCTGGAGCCGCGCGAGCTCGCGCCGCGGCAGGAAGTCGGGGGCGCTCGCGGGGTGGAAGCCCCCGGGCGCGTCGTTCCACTGGCTGCTCACCTGGAGCCGCTCCTTTCGTTCGTCCCCGTCCCCGCCGCCCGCCGTGTGTGGGTGTCCTAGGTCCGGAGCGCCGCCGCGCGGCCGATCCGGAACGCCTTCTCGTTCACCTCGTGCAGCCGCTCCGGCAGCGCCGCGCGGATCGCCGCGAGCCAGTGCTCCTCGGGTAGGTCGAGGAGGCGGGCGAGCGCGCCGAGCAGGGCGACGTTGAGGCTCTTGCGGTTCGGCAGCGTCGCCTCGTCGACGAGGTCGGGCGGGATGAGCACGCCGCGCGGCCCGAGCAGCGGGCGGGTGACGGCGATCTCCGAGGCGGAGAGGACGACGAGGTAGTCCGCCTCCCCGCCCGGCACCATGGGCGAGAGCACCTCGCGCCCGAAGCGGACGTCGGAGGTGACCGAGCCGCCCCGCTGGCTCATCCCGTGGACCTCGGCCTTCTTCACGTCGCGCCCGGCGCGGAAGGCGGCGTCGGCGAGGATGTCCGAGGCCTTGATGACGCCCTGGCCGCCGAGGCCCGCGAACACCACGTTCACCACGTCCACGCGGTCAGACATTCTCGATCTCCGGGCAGGCCGCGCAGCCCGCGGCGGCCGCGGCCTTCTCGTACTTGCGGATGTCGGCGGCGGCGAGGATGCACGGGCGGCGCGCGACGACCACCGAGAGCTCGCGGCGCGCCAGCCGGTCGACGAGGAGCTTCTCGAACCCGGCCGGCTCGGCGATGGGATCGACCACGTCCACGTTCCGCACGCCGAGCGCCCTTGCGAGCCCCTCGATCGAGAGCTTGCCGGTGGGGGCGTGGTCGAGCGTGCGGCCGGTGCCGGGGTGCTCCTGCTGGCCGGTCATGGCGGTGGTGCCGTTGTCGAGCACGACGAGCACGTGGCCGGTGGGCGGCGGGTTGTAGACCATCTCGACGAGCCCGTTCAGGCCGGTGTGGACGAAGGTCGAGTCGCCGATGATCGACACCACCTTGCGCGCGTCCTCCTCGGGCAGGACGTGGCGGAGCCCGAGCCCCACCCCGAGGGACGCGCCCATCGCCACGCAGGTGTCCATCCCCTCGTACGGCGGGAGCACGCCGAGCGTGTAGCAGCCGATGTCGCCCGCCACGATGCAGCCGAGCTTCTTCAGGGTCGAGTAGACGGGGTGGTAGGGGCAGGCCTCGCAGAGCTGCGGGGGCTTGCCCTTCGGCGGCTCCGGCTCGGGCGTGAGGTCGCGCGCGAGGATGCGGCGCACGCGCGGGACGTCGAGCTCCCCGAACCGGAACGCGGGCGCCTTGGCCTCGACCGCGATGCCCGCCGCGCGCACCGCGTCGGCGATGACAGGGTCGCCCTCCTCGAGGACGACGCAGCGCTCGACCGAGGCGGCGAAGGCGCGGATCTTCTCGAGCGGGAGCGGGTGGACGAGCTTCAGCTCGAGCAGGCTCGCCCCCGGCGCCGCCTCGCGGGCGTGCCGCGCGGTGACGCCGTTCGCGACGATGCCGAGCTTGCCGTCCCCCTCGCGCCACACCGCGAGCGGCGAGGTCTCGCCGAAGGCCTGCAGGCTGTCGAGCTTCGTGCGCAGCCGGCGGTGGGCCGGGCGGGCGTAGGCGGGGATCATCACGCGGGCGGCGACGTCCCGGCGGAAACGCGGGACCGGCGCGGGCGCGCTCGCGGCGCGGCGGGTGACGATCGACTTCGAGTGGCACACCCGGGTGGTCATCCGCAGGATCACCGGGAGCTGCCAGCGCTCCGAGAGCTCGAGCGCGGCGAGGGCGAGGTCGTAGGCCTCCTGCGAGTCGGCCGGCTCGAGCATGGGCAGCCCGGCGGCGACCGCGTAGCGGCGGCTGTCCTGCTCGTTCTGCGAGGAGGCCATGCCCGGATCGTCGGCGGCCACCACGACGAGCGCGCCCGTGACCCCGGTGTAGGCGGAGGTGAAGAGCGGGTCGGCGGCGACGTTCAGGCCCACGTGCTTCATGGTGACGATCGCGCGCGCGCCGGCGAAGGCGGCGCCGAGCCCGACCTCGAGCGCCACCTTCTCGTTGGGCGCCCACTGGGCCTTGCCGCCGAGGGTCGAGAACGCCTCGAGGATCTCGGTGGAGGGGGTCCCGGGGTAGCCGGTGCCGAGGTGCACCCCCCCGTCCGCCGCGGCCGCCGCGACCGCCTCGTCGCCGGAAAGAAGCCGTCGTTCCATGAGAAGCGCGTCTCCTCCTCGCGCGCGCCTCATCACGGGACGTGCAGGGCGCGGCAGGCCGGTGTAAAAGCCGGCCGGCCGGTGGCGAGATTGGGCAAAGGGACGGCATAGTACCGCGAGGGCTGCGATGATTCCCATCCCCACGCTCGAGCGGCTCGTCGCCGCCGCCCGCGCCAGAGGTCCACTTCGCGTGGCCGTGGCGGCGGCGGAGAACGAGACCGCGCTCGCGGCGGCGGCGCTCGCGCGGCGCCAGAAGATCGCGGAGATCGTGCTCGTCGGCTCGCCGGCCGGGATCCGGGCGCGGCTCGCGGCCGCCGGCGAGGATCCCGGCGATTACCGCATCGAGCCGGCCGAGACCGACGCCGACGCGGCGCGGCGCGCGGTGGCGATGGTGCGCGGCGGGGAGGCGGCCGTGCTCATGAAGGGCCGGCTGCCGACGGCCGAGCTTTTGCGCGCCATCCTGGACCGCGCCGACGGGCTCCGCGCCGGGCGGCTCCTCTCCGACGTGCTCGTCGCCGATCACCCGCTCTCCGAGCGGCCGCGGCTCCTCGGCGTCACCGACGGCGGGGTGAACGTCGCGCCGGGCCTCGCGCAGAAGAAGGAGATCGTGGAGAACGCGGTCCGGCTCTTCCAGGCGCTCGGCTACGAGCGGCCCAAGGTGGCCTGCCTGTGCGCGGTCGAGACCGTGAACGAGGCGATGGCGGCGACGAAGGACGCCCAGGCGCTCGCCGAGGCGAACGCGCGCGGCGAGCTCGCGGGCTGCGTCGTCTCCGGCCCGCTCGCCCTCGACAACGCGCTCAGCCCCGAGGCGGCGCGCGCGAAGGGCATCGACCACCCGGTGGCCGGTCACGCCGACCTCCTGCTCGTGCCCTCCATCGAGACCGGGAACGCCCTCGGCAAGGCCTTCACCTACCTCGCCCGCCGCCACGTCGGGCACGTCATCGTCGGCGCGCGCGCGCCGGTGCTCATCCCGTCCCGCGTGGAGCGGGCGGAGGACAAGATCTACTCGATCGCGCTCGGCGTGCTCTCGGCGGCCTCCCTCGCCGCGGCGGGCGGCGGCGCGCCTTCGCCCGGGGACGGACGGCCATGACGACCGACACGGCGGGCGCGGAGCCGCTCGTCCTCGCGGTGAACCCGGGCGCGGGCTCGACGAAGCTCGCGCTCTACCGCGGCGACGCGCTGGTGCGCGAGGAGAAGCTCACCCACCCGGCGCTCATGGAGCGCCCCGCCGCGCGCGTCCTCGACGAGCTGCCGGTGCGCCTCGACGCGGCCCGGGCGCTCCTCGGCGACGCCGGCGTCGGCCGCGGCGCGCTCGCCGCCGTCGCGGGCCGCGGCGGGCTCCTGCCGCCGCTCCGCTCCGGCACCTACCTCGTCGACGCCGCCATGCTCGAGGACCTCGAGCGCGCCGAGCGCGGGGAGCACGCCTCGAACCTCGGCGCGCCCATGGCGAGCGCGCTCGCCGAGGACCACGGCTGCCCGGCCTTCATCGTCGACCCGGTCTCGGTGGACGAGCTCGATCCGGTCGCCCGCGTCTCCGGCCTGTGCGGCGTCGAGCGCCGGAGCTTCTCGCACGCGCTCAACATGCGGGCGGTGGCGCGGCGCTACGCGGCGCAGGCCGGCCGCGCGCTCGAGGACCTGCGGCTCGTGGTGGTCCACATGGGCACGGGCGTCTCGCTCTCCGCGCAGCGCGAGGGGCGGATGGTGGACGTCGTGAACCCCCAGGACGAGGGGCCGTTCTCCGGCGACCGCGCCGGCGGCGTGCCGTCGATGGCGCTCGTGGACCTCTGCTTCGCCCCGGGCGCGGACGAGCGCGCGCTGAAGCGGCGGCTCTTCGGCGACGGCGGCCTGTACTCGTACCTCGGCACGCGCGACGCGCGACAGGCGATCCGGCGCTGCGAGGCCGGGGACTCGCAGGCGTGCGTCGTGGTGGACGCGATGTGCTACCAGATCGCGAAGGCCGTCGGCGCGCTCGCCGCCGCCCTGGAGGGCGCGGTCGACGCGGTGCTCCTCACCGGCGGGATGGCCCACCTCCCGCACGTCGTCGAGGGCGTGCGCCGCCGCGTCGGCTGGATCGCCCCCACCCACGTGTTCCCCGGCGAGGACGAGCTGCGCGCGCTCGCGGAGGGCGCGCTGCGCGTCGTGCGCGGCGCCGAGCGGGTCCGGCGCTACGGGCAGGAGCGCTGAGCCGCGCGGTGCGTCACCGGTAGACGAGCACGCCCGCCTGCACGTCGCGGTCCTCGGGCGCGGCGCGCGCCTCGAGGGCGAGCGACAGCGCGCGCGTGAGGTGCAGCCGGAGCGTGCCGGACAGGGCCCAGGTCTGCTCGGGGGTGGCGAAGGGCAGGTAGCGCCAGCGCGCCTCGGCGAGCAGCACCACCCGCTCGCCGCCGCGGATCCGCACGAGCGCGGAGGGGCCGAGCCCGAGCCGCACGCCGGCGCCGCGGATGCCGTCGAGTCGCGGCGAGCCGAGGAGCTCGGTGTCGCCGAGGGCGAGGAGGTCCACCGCGCGGGCCAGGTTCGCGGCGCCCAGGCCGCCGCCGAGCTCGAGGGCGCCGGCGAGGCAGCCCGCGCAGCCGCCGTCGCGCACGGTCGTCGCGCCCACCCGCATCCGCCACGAGGGGCGCTGGTCCCAGCGCGACAGCGGGTTCAGCGAGACCACCCGGACGAGCGACGCGTCGTCGAGCTCGAGCCGCTGGTGCTCCGGGTAGTAGCGCAGCCTCGCGGGCAGGAACTCGATCTGCGCGGTGGGCGGGTAGCCCTGGAGCGGGTCGGCGAGATCGTGGAGGGCGAGCCGCGTCTCGAGCGCGGCGTAGCCGCCGTGCGCGTCCGCGGCGCCGCCCCCGAGCCCGACGCGGAACGAGCCGTGGCCCTGGTCCGGACGGCGGGCCTCGGGCGCGGGCACCTCGAGCGGCGCGCTCGCCACCGGGATCTCCGCGCGGCGCTCGAGGAGCGCCTGGCGGAGCGTCGCGGCGGCGGGATCCTCGCCCATGACGAGCTTTCGCCCGTGCTTCAGGTCGAGGAGGTCCTGGGCCGCGTCGAGCACCGCCACGCGCCGCGCCGGCGCGAGCGCCTCCGGGAAGGGCGCCGCCGGGCTCCTCGCGAGCACGACCGCGGTGCGGAGCTCGAGGCCGGAGAGGTCGCGCGCGCGCGCCTCGAACTGCGTGCGGATCGAGGGGCGGTAGTGGACGGCGCGGACGAGGCCGGGGTTCGCGTAGAGCGCCTTCAGCGTGTCGGAGGGGAGGACGACGGCGCGGCCGACGTGCGAGAGGAGGTCGAGCCGCGGCGCGGCCGCCTCCAGCGCGCCGAGCACGTGGTAGCTGCAGTTCTCGTCGAGGTACCAGTAGGCGAACCAGGTCCCGCCGAGCTCCCAGAGGTGCCGCGCGAGGAGCTGCGTCTCCTCGGGCGCGAGGGCGAGGTCGTACTCCCACAGGTCGCGCGACTCGAAGTCTCCGTACTGCCGGACCTTGTAGTAGTACGCGTAGTGCTTGAACTCGCCCTTGAAGAGGCCGAACAGCCCCTTCGCCGCGTAGAGGATGGCGTTCGAGGTGTCGACCGTGGCGGCGTAGTCGACGCCGTAGTCGAGGAGCTCGAAGTGCTTCCCCTCGCGGGCGCCCTCCGCCTTGTCGAGGCGGAGCAGCGTGTGGCCGAAGGAGGAGGAGGGGTTGTTGAGGTAGTAGGAGGAGAAGACGAGCGTCACGCCCGCGGGGCGGACGCGGGCGAGGAAGTCGTCGAGCTTGGGGCAGCTGCGCGGCGGGAGGGCGGCCGGGTCGAGCCCGAGCCGCGCGGCGAGGAAGGCGGCGCGGGCCGGGAAGCGGCAGTAGGGATCGGCGAGCTCGTCCGCGAACGGTCCGGGGGAGAAGAGGCCCGCGATGGTGGCCTCGAGCTCGGCGGCCGGATCGGTCTTGCCGTCCTTGGCGAGGAAGAACTCGCGCCCGTCCACCTCGCTGCGGAGGCCGAGGAGCCCCCTGCGCCAGTGGCCGAGGCGGAGCCAGCCCGGATCCTCCGCGAGGTGAGCGGCGCGGGCGCGCGCGACGAGCGACGCGGCCGCGGTCGGGAGGGCGATCGCGGGAGCGGCCTCTGCCGCGGCGCTCCGGGGGAGGGCGGCGAGGACGGAAAGAAGAAGGAGCGCGGCGACCTTGGGGGTCATCCGCGCTCCTGATTACCACGAGGGGCCGCTTTCGGCCCTCCCCGCTCCGCCTAGCTCTTGCCGCAGCCGAGGCTCTGGTCGCCGTGCAGCGTCTCGAGGATGGCGCGCGTCACGTCGTCGTTCGACGCGCTCTCGCTCGGGAAGATGGTCTTGAAGTTCTTCTGCAGCGCGGCGCCGACCTTGTGCGAGTCGCCGCAGGCGTTGATGACGGTGAGCGCGCCGATGGCCTCGCCCTCGCCGCGGGAGATGTCCTTCGCGAGCGCCTCGCGGTTCGCCTCGACGAAGTTCTTCGTGCCCATGGCGAAGAGGCCCGGGCCGCAGTTCGAGGTGCCGGTGGTGATGCCGAAGGTCTGCGTGCCGAACAGGCCGTTCGTGGTGGCGGCGAGGATCTGCACGGCGCCCGGCGTGTCGCCGAAGGCCATCGAGCCGAGGCCGCAGCCGGCGGCCCCGTACTTGCCCGTGCCCTTGATGGCGGACTCGGTCTGCGCGCGAGACTGCGCGGCGGCGGGGAAGGCGAACACGACGGCGGCGATCGCGAGTGCGAGGGAGCTGCGCATCTTCATGTCTCCTTGGAGCGAGTTTGACGGAGCGAGAATGGGCCCTTCCGGGGGCCCGCGTCTCCACCTCGTATCCGGTCTGTCGCACTTTCGCGCGTTTCTGGCGGCGCCCTCGTGGGGCACAGGCGCCCGCCTTTTCGGTTGCGGTCCGATGCCGCGCTGCGCAAGATCTGGCCGGCCCTCGAACCGATTCGGAAATCAGGTGCATCCATGAGCCTCAAGATCCTCGTGACCGCGAAGCGGGTGGAAGACCCGGAGTCGAAGATCAAGGTGAAGCCCGACGGCTCGGGGATCGTCACCGACGGGGTCAACTACAAGATGAACCCCTTCGACGAGATCGCCGTCGAGGAGGCGCTTCGCCTGAAGGAGAAGCACGGCGGCGAGGTGATCGTCGCCTCCATCGGGGGCGACAAGTCGGCCACCGAGATCCGCGCGGCGCTGGCGATGGGCGCCGACCGCGGGATCCTCGTCCGCCACGACGGCCCGCTCGATCCGGTGGGGGTCTCGGCGGTGCTCGCGAAGGTGTTCGAGCAGGAGAAGCCGGACCTCGTCATCCTCGGCAAGCAGTCGATCGACGACGACCAGAACCAGGCCGGGCAGTACCTCGCCGCGCGGCTCCGGCTCCCGCAGGCGACCTTCGCCTCGAAGACGGAGAGCCTCGAGAGCGAGGCCGAGCAGAAGAAGGAGCCCGGCCTGAGGCTCGCCGCGGACGGCAAGTCGCTCGCGGTGGTGCGCGAGGTCGACGGCGGCGTCGAGACGCTCGAGGTCTCGCTGCCGGCGGTGGTGACGACCGACCTCAGGCTCAACAAGCCGCGCTTCGCCTCGCTGCCCGGGATCATGAAGGCGAAGAAGAAGGAGCTGAAGGAGCTGCAGGCGTCCGCGCTCGGCGTGGAGCTCGCGCCGAAGGTGGTCGTGAAGAAGCTGTCGGCGCCGCCGTCGCGCAAGGGCGGCGTGAAGGTGGCGGACGTCGAGGAGCTCTTCAGCAAGCTCCACGGCGAGGCGAAGGTCGTCTAGCGCGCGAGGCACATCATGGCGAACGTCCTCATCGTGGCGGAGCAGTTCGGCGGCGCGGTCCGCAAGGCGACCCTGCACGCCCTCTCGGCGGGGCGCGAGGTCGCGCGGCGCACCGGCGGGACCTTGCACGTGGCGGTGCTGGGGAGCGGGATCGGCCCCGTCGCCGAGGAGCTCGCCGGCTACGGCGCGGAGGTGCACGCCGCCGACGCGGCGGTGCTCGAGCATCCGCTCGCCGAGGCGCACGCGCCGGTCGTGGCCGAGCTCGCGCGCGCCGTGGAGGCGACCCACGTCGGCGCGGCGGCGACCGCGTTCGGCAAGGACCTGCTCCCTCGCGTGGCGGGCCTCCTCGAGGCCGCGATGGCCACCGAGGTGCTGGGCTTCGGCGGCGAGGGCGCGGAGGTGACGTTCCGCCGGCCGATGTGGGCGGGCAACGTCCTCGCCGAGGTCGCCCTCGCGACGCCGGTGAAGGTGTTCACCGTGCGCGCCACCGAGTTCCCGGCCGCCGCGAAGGAGGGGAAGGGCGCGGTGACGACGGCGCAGGTGAGCGTCGACGCGGGCGCGCTCAGGACGCGCTACGCCGGGTTCACGGAGGTGAAGAGCGCGCGGCCCGAGCTCACCGAGGCGCGCATCGTGGTCGCGGGCGGCCGCGGCACGAAGGGCGACTTCAAGCCGATCGAGGCGCTCGCCGACGAGCTCAACGCCGCGGTGGGCGCGAGCCGCGCGGCGGTGGACGCGGGCTGGGTCCCGAACGACTGGCAGGTCGGGCAGACCGGCAAGGTGGTCGCGCCGGAGCTCTACGTGGCCGCCGGCATCTCCGGGGCCATCCAGCACCTCGCCGGGATGAAGGGATCGAAGGTGATCGTGGCGGTGAACAAGGACCCCGACGCGCCGATCTTCCAGCTCGCGGACTACGGGCTCGTGGCGGACCTGTTCAAGGCCCTGCCGGAGCTCGCCGAGAAGCTGAAGAAGAGCCGGTGATGACGGAAGCGGAGCTCGCCGGGCTCGGAGTCACACGCATCGCGGTGCCGATCCCGTTCCCGCAGGCGGGCGGGCCGGTCAACGTCTACGTCATCGAGGAGGCTGGCGGCGGGCTCGTGCTCTTCGACTCCGGCTTCGCGAGCACCGAGGCGCACGCCGCGATCGAGGAGGGGTTCAGGCGCATCGGCCGTCGCTTCGACGAGGTCTCGCGCATCGTGGTGTCGCACGGCCACGTGGACCACTACGGCGGGGCGCGCTTCGTCCAGGAGCGCCACGGCGCCGGCCCGCCGGTGTTCGCGCACCCGGCCGATCTGCCCAAGGTCGCCGAGGGCGGCTGGCGCTGGCGCGACCACGCCGCCGCCTACTCGGCGCACCTCGCGCGCCTCGGCGTGCCGGCGGAGGTGATCGAGGCGACCGCCCTCGCGGGGGAGAAGAGCTTCGAGCTCGCGCGCCGCGTCCCGGAGGCGCGCCCCATCGGCGAGGGCGAGCGGATCCGCGGGCGCCACCTCGACCTCGAGGTGCTCCACATGCCGGGGCACACCCCCGGCCTCGTCTGCCTCTACGACCGCGCGCGCCGGCTCTTCTTCTCGGACGACCACCTCCTCCAGAAGGTCTCGCCGAACCCGCTCATCGAGCTCGGCCCCCGCGGCGAGGAGGGCTACTTCCGCCCGCTCCTCGCCTACCTCGACAGCGTCCGCCGCATGCACGCCCTCGAGATCGACCTCGTGCTGCCCGGCCACGGCCCGCCGTTCTCCGGCCACCGGGCGGTGATCGACCGGCTCGTGGACTTCTACGGAAAGCGCCAGGCGAAGCTGCGCGAGCTCCTCGCAGAGGCGCCGCGGACCGCCTGGGAGCTCTCCCGCGCCCTGTTCCCCTGGGCGAAGCCGGGCGACGCCTTCCTCACCATGTCCGAGACGGTCGCGAACCTCGAGCTGCTCGAGGCCCGCGGCGAGGTGATCCGCGCCCCCTCGGGCGGCCCGAGGCGCTTCGCCCTCGCCCGCTGACGCCGCCCGCCCGGGCCCGCCCCGCGCGACAGGGAGCGCCCGCTCCCGCTCGACAAGGGCGCCCGCATCGGGCATGGGAGGCCGGCATGCTCGACCTGCTCACGCAGCCCGACACCTGGATCTCGCTCGCGACGCTCGCCGCGATGGAGATCGTCCTCGGCATCGACAACGTCGTGTTCCTCACCATCCTCGCCGGGCGGCTGCCCGCCGGGGAGCAGCCGCGCGCGCGCCGGCTCGGGCTCGCCTTCGCGCTCGTGACGCGGCTCGGCCTGCTCTTCGCGATCAGCTGGGTGATGAGGCTCACGCGCGAGCTCTTCGCCGTCGCCGGCCACGGGTTCTCCGGGCGCGACCTCATCCTCCTCGCGGGCGGGCTGTTCCTCATCGCGAAGGCGACGTTCGAGATCCACGACAAGCTCGAGGTGAAGCACGGGCCGGAGGCGGCGGCGGGGCAGGGCGGCGCGGCGAGCTTCTGGGGCGTCATCGTCCAGATCGGCGTCCTCGACATCGTCTTCTCGCTCGACTCCGTCATCACCGCCGTGGGCATGGCCCAGCACCTCGCGGTGATGGTCACGGCCATGGTGCTCGCGGTGGGGGTGATGCTCGTGTTCGCCGGGGCGATCGGCGACTTCGTCGAGCGGCACCCGACCATGAAGATGCTGGCGCTCTCCTTCCTCATCCTCATCGGCGTGATGCTCGTCGCCGAGTCGTTCGGCCGGCACGTGGAGAAGGGCTACATCTACTTCGCGATGGCGTTCTCGCTCGGGGTCGAGCTGCTCAACATGCGCATGCGGCGCACCAAGGAAGCGCCGGTGAAGCTGCACGGCCGGTTCGAGGGAGAGGTCTAGCGCGCGTGGCCGATCTCGCCCTGCTCATCCTCACGCTGTTCTGGGGCACGACCTTCCACTTCGTGAAGGGCGTGCTCTCGGTCGCCTCGCCGGGCGTGTTCCTCGCGGCGCGGTTCGGGGTCGCCGCCGCCCTCCTCGCCGCCGTCGCGCTCGTCCGGCGCGACCGGGTGGGCGCGGGGCTCCTCCGCCACGGCGGGCTCCTCGGCGTCTTCATGCTGGCCGGGTTCGTCCTCCAGACGGTCGGGCTCAATCACACGACGCCCTCGCGCTCCGGGTTCCTCACCGGGCTCGCGGTGCTCATCGTCCCGTTCGTCGCCCGCTTCCTGCTCGGCCGGCGGGTGAAGCTCGCGAGCTGGGCGGGGGTTGCGCTCGCGGTGGCCGGGCTCGGGTTGCTCACCCACCCGTTCGGCGAGCCCGTGGACGCGGGGGTGCGGCTCGGCGACCTCCTCACCGCGGCCTGCGCGGTCGCGTTCGCGCTGCAGATCGTCTACACGTCCGAGTGGTCGCCGCGGCATCCGGTGGTGCCGCTCACGCTCGTTCAGATCGCCGTCACGTTCCTCGGCGCCGCCGCGATGCTGCCGTTCGAGGCGCGCTACTACCGGCCCGAGGGCGCGGCGGTCTTCGCGGGGACGGTGGTGTTCACGGGCGTGCTCATGACGGCCCTCGCGTTCTTCGTGCAGAACTGGGGGCAGCGCCACACCACCGCCGTGCGCGCCGCGCTCATCTTCTCCCTCGAGCCGGTGGCGGCGGCGCTCTTCAGCCACTTCTACGGCGGCGAGCCGCTCCGGGTGACCGACTGGAGCGGCGGCGCGCTCATCGTGCTCGGGGTGATCGCCGGCGAGGTGGGCGGCCTCCTCGAGGGGCGGCGCGGCGCCGGGGGCGCGGCGGTCGCCGCGCAGGCGCGCGGCGGCTGAAGGGCGCGGTCCCGCGGGGCCTCGCGCACGGGTGCGGCGTCCCTCCACCCGTCCGAGCGGGGGCCCGCGGCAGGGCTTCCCCCGCTCCCGCGCGGTCTACATCTTCCCGGGTGACCGCGAGGACCGACACGCGCATGGATCGACCCGACCCGTCTCTCTCGATCGCCTACACCAACTACGGGGAACAGAGCGGCGTCACCCTGCACGTCGCCCACGCGCTGCGGGCCCTCGGGCACCGGATCACCCCGGTCTCGGCGCGCGGGCCGCTCGACCTGCGCGATCCGGCGACGCGCCTGCCGCGCTTCACGCGCGACGTGGCGGTGCACCTCGCGCTCGCGACGGCGCGCTTCCGCAGCCAGGCGCTCACCTACCGCTGGAACACCCCCTACGCCTTCGACGTCCACTCGCGCCACCTCGGCGTGGCCCTCGCGGCGCTCGATCCTGCTCCCGACGTGGTGCTCCAGAACGGGGCGCTGTTCTCGCCGGGGCTCCCCGCGCGCCTCCCCTACGTCCTGCTCCTCGACCACACCCGGGCGCTCGCCGAGGCGGCCCCCGCGTTTCGCCGGGCCGGCCTCGCCGCCCCGCCGCGCTACGGGCGCGCCTGGTTCGAGCGCGAGCGGGCCTGCTACCGGGGGGCGGCCGCCATCGCGACGTTCTCGGAGAACGTCGCCCGCTCGCTCGTCCGCGACTACGGCCTCGCGCGCGAGCGGATCGTCGTCGTCGGGGCCGGCGCGAACGTGGTGCCGGAGCGCCCCGCTCGCGCGGACGACGGCGAGACGATCCTCTTCGTCGGCCGCGAGTTCGCCCGCAAGGGCGGCACGATCCTGCTCGACGCGTTCGAGCGCGTCCGGCGCCGTCGGCCCGCCGCCCGGCTCCTCATCGCCGGCCCGCCGGAGCCGCTCGCGCTGCCCGACGGGGCGGAGCAGCTCGGCCCGGTGCCCTACGACGGGCTCGAGGAGCTCTTCTCGCGGGCGACGGTGTTCGCCCTCCCCACGCTCGTCGAGCCGTTCGGCATCGCCTTCCTCGACGCGATGGCGTGCGGCGTCCCTTGTGTGGGGACCGCGGTGGAGGCGGTCCCTGAGATCATCGAGGAGGGGAAGACCGGCCTCCTCGTCCCGCCCGGCGATCCGTCTGCGCTCGCCGAGGCGCTGCTCGCGCTCCTCGGGGATCCGGCCCGGGGGCGGGAGCTGGGGGCCGCCGGCCGCGCCCGGGTGCTGAAGCGGTTCCAGTGGACGCAGGTCGGGGCGCGGCTCGACGCCGTGCTGCAGCCCGCGCGCGCCGCCGCGCGCGAGCCGGCGCGCGCCGCCTCCTGATCCGCCGGGCGCCCGGCCGTCCCCCGACCGGGCGACCGAGCGGGCGGAATGGCGCCGGCAGAGCCCGGGTTATCGTGCGCGATGCGCCGCGCCCTCCGCCTTGCCCTCGTCAGCTCGCTCGCGCTCGCCGCCTGCCGCACCCTCCCGCCTCCCCCCCAGCCAGCCTCGAGCGCCGAGGGCGCGCTCGAGGAGTTGAAGCCGGAGGCGTTCCCCGCCTTCGCCGACGACCTCGACTACGCGGGCCTCGATCTCGCCCTCGAGCGGTCGCTCCAGCACTTCGCGCGCCTCTCGCGGGCGGACCCCGGCCGGACGCTCGCCTTCGGCAAGGAGCGCGTCCCGCTCGCGCGCGTCGCCGCCTCGCTGCGCCGCTTCCGGGAGCTCGTGGCCGCGCGTCCCCCGCCGGCGGCGCTGCGCGAGGCGCTCGTCCGCGAGTTCCGCGTCTTCCGCTCGGTCGGCGACGGGCGGGGGACGGTGCTCTTCACGGGCTACTACCTGCCCGAGCTCGACGGCGCGCTCGATCGCGGCGGGCGCTTCCAGGTCCCCCTGCACCGCGCGCCGGACGACCTCGTGCAGGTGCGCGCGCGCGACTTCCCCGCGCTCTCCGCCGACCTCGTGGGCAGGGTGAAGGACGGCCGGCTCGTGCCCTACCCGACGCGCGCGGAGATCGCCGACGGCGCCCTCTCCGGCCAGCGGGCGGAGCTCGCCTTCGTCAGCTCCGCGGTGGACGCGTTCTTCGTGGAGATCCAGGGGAGCGGCCTGTTGCGCCTTCCGGACGGGACGACCCGCGTCGTCACGTACGCCGGCAAGAACGGGCACCGCTACGAGGCGATCGGCGCGGAGCTCGTCCGTCGCGGCGCGATCCCGCGCGAGCAGGTCTCGATGCAGACGATCAAGGCCTGGCTCGCGGCGAACCCCTCCGAGCAGCCCCTGCTCCTCGCCACGAACCCGTCCTACGTCTTCTTCCGCTTCGCGGACGAGGCCGTGGGCTCGCTGGGAGTGCCGGTCACGCCGGATCGCACCCTCGCCGCCGACGGGAAGGTGTTCCCGAAGGGCGCCCTGGCCTTCGTCGAGGCCGAGCGGCCGACCGACGCGGCGGGCGGGCCGATGAAGCCGTTCGGCCGGTTCTTCCTCGATCAGGACGCCGGCGGCGCCATCCGGAGCTCCGCGCGCATCGACCTCTTCTTCGGCAGCGGCGCCTACGCGGAGAGCGCGGCCGGCCGGATGAAGCAGCCCGGGCGGCTCTACTACCTGCTCCTGCGCTGAAGGCCGCGGGGGCTCCTGGCCGCGCCGCGCCCCCGGACGCACGAGCGCCCGGGCCGCGCAGCGCGGACCGGGCGCTTTCGGAGAGGCGCGCGCGCCTCCGGGCTACACGGCTACACGTCGGCGGCTTCGCCCGACGCCTCGCCGGCGCCCTTCTCGAGCCCGCGCGGCAGGACGAGGTTCAGGAGGATGCCGACGTAGGTGGCGAGCGGCATCTCGCTGAACTCGACGGTGCCGATGTTCAGCTTCGCGCCGCCGATCCCGATGACGAGCACGACCGAGGCGATGATGAGGTTCCGCTTCTGCGAGAAGTCGATGCCCGCCTCGACCAGCATGCGGATGCCGGCGGACGCGATGATCCCGAAGAGCAGGATGCAGATGCCGCCCATCACCTGGGTGGGGATGGTGCGGATGAGCGCGCCCACCGGCGGGAAGAAGGACATCACGATGGCGATCACGGCCGCGCCGCCGATGACCCACACGCTGAACACGCGGGTGATGGCCATGACGCCGATGTTCTCGCCGTAGGTGGTGTTGGGCGGGCCACCCACGAGGCCGGCGAAAGCGGTCGCCACGCCGTCGCCCGCGAGCGAGCGGTGCAGGCCGGGGTCCTTCATGAAGTCGCGGCCCACGATGTTGTTCGTGACGATGAGGTGGCCGATGTGCTCGGTGATGACGACGAGCGAGATCGGCGCGAGCGTGAGCACCGCCCCCCAGGTGAAGGTGGGGAGCACGAAGGGGGGCAGGGCGAGCGGCGCCGCGCTCTTCACCGCGGCGAAGCTCACCTGACCGGCGAGGAGCGCCACGACGTAGCCGCCCACGATGCCGATGAGGACGGGGATGACGCCGAGGAAGCCCTTCAGGAAGACCGCCGCGAGGATGGCGATCGCGAGCGCCGAGAGCGCCACCGCGAAGAACTCCGGGTGATACGTCCCGGTGCCGCCCTCCATCGCCATGGTCACGACCGCCGTGCGGGCGAGGCCGAGGCCGATGACCATCACCACCGAGCCGATCACCACCGGCGGCAGGACCCGGTCGATCCAGGCGGTGCCGAACTTGCCGATGAGGAGCGCGACCGCGATGTAGGCGAGGCCCACCACCACGCAGCCGCCCATCGCGATCGACACCCGCTCCGGCGAGGCGAGCTCGCCCGCCTTGGCGCCCAGGATCCCGATGAAGGCGGCGATGAAGGCGAAGGACGAGCCGAGGTAGGCGGGGATCTTCCCCTTCGTGATGAAGATGTAGAGGAGCGTGCCGACGCCCGAGGTGAAGAGGGTCACCGAGGTGTCGAGGCCGACGAGGTAGGGCACGAGCACCGTCGCGCCGAACATCGCGAAGAGGTGCTGGAGCGAGAGCGGGATGCTCTGGAGGAGGGGCAGCCGCTCCCCCACGTCGACGGTGCGCTGCGGTCTCATCTTCGCCTCCCGGGGCGCGTCCGGGCCCGCGGGCGCGGGCTCGGAGTTCTTTCGAAGAGGTAGGGCCATGGCGGCGCGCATCATGCCGTGGGGGACTGACAGCCCATATGAGGAAGAGGCCCCTCTCCGGGCGCCGCCGACGAGTTACCCCTACGGCCCCTCGCTGCGCTCCGCCGCCGGGGTGACGATCCTGGACGACAACGGAGGTGGGCGATGGCGGAAGGCAAGCGAGGCGGATTCCATTCGCTCGAGAAGAAGATCCACGACCTGGAGGAGCAGGACCGCCAGGCGGAGCGGAAGGGCGGCGAGGCGCAGGGCAAGAAGCGCGAGGCGAAGACGGAGGCGGCGCCGGCGGAGCGGCGGCCACCTCCCGCCCACGACGAGTGACCGAGGTCTCGCGGGCGCGAGCCTCCACCGGCGCGCCACGGCAGGCGCGCGGGCGGGGGTTCGCGCCTGTGGGGGGCACGGTGTAGAACGGGCGCCCGATGAGGCGGCCGCCGATCGAGCTCCACCGCGGTGAGCTCCGGATCACGAACAGCGCTCTCCACCTCGACGCGAAGCGACGCGTCGAGTGCGCGTTCGTCTCGCACGCGCACGGCGACCACATCGGCCGACACGACCGCACCATCGCGACCGCCGCCACGATCGCGCTCATGCGGCACCGGCTGGGGGAGCCCAAGCGCCGCAAGACCGAGGCGCTCCCGGTCGGCTACCGCACGCCGTTCGGGCTCGGCGAGCTGACCCTCGAGCTCTTCAGCGCGGGCCACGTGCTCGGCTCGGCGCAGCTCCGGGTCACGCGCAACGAGGTGGCCGTGGGCTACACGGGCGACCTCTGCACCGAGCCCACCCACGCCGCGGAGCAGGCGGACGTGATGCCCTGCGACGTGCTCGTGATGGAGTCGACCTTCGGCCACCCGCGCTACGTCTTCCCGCCCAAGGCCGACACCCTGGCCGCGATCCGGCGCTTCGTGGACGACGCCCTGTCCGACGGGGTGACCCCCGTGCTCCTCGGCTACGCGCTCGGCAAGGCGCAGGAGATCCTGAAGTTCCTCTCCGACGCGGGCTACCCCTGCCGCGTCCACCCGGTGGTGCACGCGGTGAACCGCGTCTACGAGGCGGAGGGCGTGGCGCTCCCGAACGTCCGGCCGCTCGGTCCCGAGGGCGCGGGGCCGGGGGAGGTGGTCGTCTCGCCGCCGCACCTCGCCCGCAGCCCGGCCATGCGCGGCGTGCGCCGGCGCCGGACCGCCATCCTCACCGGCTGGGCCATCGACGGCGCGCGCTGGTTCCGCGGGGTGGACGCCGCGTTCCCGCTCTCCGACCACGCCGACTTCCCCGGGCTCCTGGGCTACGCCAAGGCGACCGGCGCCGCGCGCGTGTACACCGTGCACGGCCACGCCGACGCGCTCGCCGCCGCGCTCCGCAAGGAAGGCATCCGGGCGGAGCCTTTGCGCGAGCACATGCAGCTCGAGCTGCTGTAGCCCGTCGGTTCGGCCTTCGCCGCAGCAGCTCAGCGGAGCTTCACTCCTAGCGACAGCCCCTCCGCGGTCGGCAGCATCGTGGCGCGGAAGCGCCCGCCGCGCGCGAGCCGCTCGCTGAACTCGCGGAGCGGCTGCATCGCGGCGGCGTCCTCGCCGGCCGCCGCCGGCTCGTGGACGTGGCCGAAGCCGAAGGTGTTGTCGGCGAGGAGGAGCCCGCCCACGCGCAGGTTCGCCTCCGCCCAGGCGAGGTAGGCCGGGTACCCGCCCTTGTCGGCGTCCACGAAGACGAGGTCGAACGGGCCCTCGGCCTCGACGTCGCGGAGCCGCTCGAGCGCGGGGCCCACGTGCAGCCGCACGCGGTCGGCGACGCCGGCCCGCGCGAAGGCGGCGCGGGCGAGCTCGGCGTGGGACTCGCGCAGCTCGAAGGTGTGGAGCACGCCGCGGTCGGGCAGGGCGCGCGCGAGGCACACGCCGCTGTAGCCGCCGAGCGTGCCGATCTCCACGATCCGCCGCGCGGCGCAGGCGCGCGCGAGCACCTCGAGGTGGAGCCCGTCGAAGCGGCCGACCTCGATCGCCGGGAGGCCCGCCGCGCGGCTGCGCGCGCGGATCTCGCGCAGCACCTCGTCCTCCGGCCCGTACACCGCCTCGGCCCAGGCCGCGAGGGCAGGATCGCCCTGGCCGAAGCCCTTCACCTCTGGAGAGCCCATCGTCCCGCCTCCGGTCGGGCGGAGATACCGGAGCCGGCGCGCACGGCGCACGTGCCGCTGGGGGCGGCGGCGGCCCGACGTGGCGGCGAGCGGGCGGGGGTGGCCGCGCCGCTCCGCGCGCGGACGGGACCGCGGGGTCGCGGGGCGCCGCGCGCCGGCGGGGCGAGCGGGGAGGCGCGCGGAGGGCGCGGGCCGCTTGCCCATGCACGGATGGTGCGCAGGTTCGTGGCATGCACGGGCTGCCTCCCTTCACGCCGGTCGCGTCGAGCGTCCGCGTCCGCGCGGTGAACATCGCGCTCGGGCTCTGGCTCTTCGCCTCGACCTTCCTGCTCCCGCGCGACGGCGGCGTCGGGTTCAGCACCTGGCTCGTGGGGATCTGGGTCGCGACCACCGCGCTGCTCGCCCTCTACGCGCCCGCCCTGCGCTTCCTCAACACCGCCCTCGCCGGCTGGCTGCTCGTGACGACGATCTGGTTCCCGCACACGCAGGCGTGGGTGGCGTTCCACGACGCCTTCGTGGCGGGCGTGATGCTGGTGGTCTCGCTCGTGAAGACCACGCCGCTCGAGCTGCGCCCGCGCGACGCGCCGGCCTGAAGCGACCGAGCACGACCCCGCGCGCGGTCCCGCGGAGCGGCGGCCGGCGCGCGAGGCGCCCGCCCCGCTGGCGCGCCGGAGTCGTCCGGAGCGGGCGGGTGCTGTAGAACATCCCGGTGCTGACGATCACCATCTCCGAGGACGCCGCCGGGCAGCGGCTCGACAAGCTCGTGCGCAAGGCGCTCCGCGACGTGCCGCTCTCGCACGTCTACAAGATGTTCCGCACGCGCAAGGTGCGGGTGAACGGCGCGCGGGGCAAGGCGGAGCAGCTCGTGCAGGCGGGCGACACGGTCGTGATCCGCGGCGACGAGGAGCGGCTCCTCGCGCGGCCGGAGCCGGCGCGCGGCGCGGCGCGGGGGGGCGAGGTCACCTTCGGCGTGCTGCACGAGGACGCCGACGTCCTCGCGGTGGACAAGCCGGCCGGCCTCGCCGCCCACCCCGGCACCGGCATCACCGGCGCGACGCTCGTGGAGATGGCGCGCGCGCACCTCCGCACGCCCGAGGACCTGCCGCCGACCGAGTTCAAGCCCTCGCCCGCGCACCGCCTCGACCGCGACACCTCCGGCGTCGTGCTGGTCGCGAAGACGCGCAAGGCGATGGTGGGGCTCACCGAGATCTTCACCAGCGGCGAAGGGGTGAAGAAGACCTACCTCGCCCTCGTGAAGGGGAAGATGCCGCGCGAGGTCGGCACCATCGACCTGCCGCTCTCCGAGCACGAGCAGACCGCGCGCTCCAAGGCGGCGCGCGGCGTGAACCTGCAGGAGGCGCTCACCCGCTGGAAGGTCCTGTCCTCCGGCAAGGAGGCCTCGCTCCTCGCCGTCGGCATCGAGACCGGCCGCACGCACCAGATCCGCCGCCACCTCGAGGCGATCGGGCACCCGGTGCTCGGCGACAAGCGCTACGGAGACTTCCCCGCGAACCGCGCCGCGAAGCAGCGCTGGGGCCTCCGGCGCATGTTCCTCCACGCCTGGAGGCTCGAGCTCCCGCACCCGACGGGCGGGCGGCGGCTGGAGCTCGAGGCGCCGCTCCCGGAGGAGCTCGCGGAGGCGCTCTCGCGCGCGAACCTCGCGGCGCCCGGGGTGGGCCCGGGCGAGCGGGCGGGGGCCAGGGCGCCAGCCCGCCCACACGGCGAGCGTTGAACTCACCCGGACCCGGGGCTTAGATTCGCCAGCCGATGAGCGACAGCCGCGATCCGACGGTCGAAACCGGGGGCACGACGGACGCCCCCTCCCGCGTGGTCCTCGACGGGGTCCCGCCCCCCCGGCCTCTCGTCCGGCGGCTCCTCCGCTGGGCGATCTTCCTCGCCATCGTGGCGGTGAACGCCGGGGTGGTCGCCGGGATCGCGGGCTACCTGTACTTCTCGCGCAGCCTCCCGGAGCTGCCCAGGATCGCCGACTACCGGCCGCCCATCATCACCGAGCTCACGAGCGGCGACGGGCAGATCGCCGGCGAGTTCTTCGTCGAGCGGCGCAAGGTCGTCCCGTACGCGCGCATCCCGCGCCAGCTCGTGCAGGCGTTCATCTCGTCGGAGGACCAGGACTTCTTCGAGCACGGCGGCATCGACTGGAAGGGGACGCTCCGCGCCGCGGTGAACACCTACGTGCTGCGGCGCCGCATCCAGGGCGGCTCCACCATCACCCAGCAGACCGCGAAGTCGCTGCTCATCAGCGCGGAGGGCTTCGAGTCGGGCACGAAGCGGAGCCTCGCCCGCAAGATCCGCGAGTTCATCCTCGCGAAGCGGCTCGAGCGCGCGTTCACGAAGGAGGAGATCCTCTGGCTGTACCTGAACGGCGTCTACCTCGGGCACCACAGCTACGGGGTCCAGACGGCGGCCGAGAACTACTACCGCAAGAACGTGGAGGAGCTCACGCTCGAGGAGGCGGCCCTCATCGCCGGGCTGCCGCAGGCGCCGTCGCGCTACTCGCCCTTCTCCCACCCGGAGGCCGCCAAGGAGCGGCGCCGCTACGTGCTGCGCCGCATGGCGGAGGAGGGCTTCATCACGCAGGAGGAGCGGCGGCGCGGCTCCGAGGCGGAGGTGAAGGTCTTCGGGGTCGACGACGTGTTCCGCGAGACGGCGCCGTTCTACGTCGAGCAGGGCCGCCGCTACGTGGTGGACCGCTACGGCAACGACCGGCTCCTCCACGACGGGCTCCGCGTGGAGCTCGCGATGGACCTCGAGAAGCAGCGCGCCGCCCAGGCGGCGATGCTCTCCGGGCTGATGGAGGTCGACCACCGCCAGGGCTACAACGGGCCGGTCGCCAACGTCGCCCCCGGGAGCGACGAGCGCAGGGAGCTCGCCAGCCGGCTCGCGCGCGCCTGGCCGAAGGGCTCGCTCGAGCCCGGCGACTACTGCGTGGGGATCGTGGCGCGGGTGGGCGCCGACGCGGCCGAGGTCGAGATCGGCGAGAACCGCGGCCTGCTCCCCGTCTCCGGCATGCGCTGGGCGCGCCGCCCGAACCCGGAGGTCTCCTACCCCGACGCGCTCATCTCCCGCCCCTCGGTGGCGGTGAAGGCGGGCGACGTCGTGCTCCTCCGCCGCGTGACGCGGGAGCAGCTGCAGAGGCGCGAGAAGGAGCTCGCGGTGGGGAAGGCCTCGGCGGTGCCGGAGGCGGAGCTGCTCTTCTCGCTCGAGCAGGAGCCCAAGCTGCAGGGCGCCCTCGTCTCGGTGGACCCGTGGACGGGCTACGTGGTGGCGATGGTGGGCGGCTACGACTTCGACGCCTCCGAGTTCAACCGCGCGTTCCAGTCCTGCCGCCAGCCGGGCTCCGCGTTCAAGCCGCTCGTCTACTCCGCCGCCATCGAGAAGCTCGACTACACGCCGGCGACGATCCTCACCGACGCGCCCATCGTCTTCCGCGACGACGAGAACAGCTGGAAGCCCCAGAACTACGGGCAGGACTTCAAGGGCGACGTGACGCTGCGCACCGCGCTCGTCAACTCGATGAACATCCCCGCGGTGAAGACCGCCGAGGCGCTCACCGCGAAGGCCGGCGCCCTCGCGCTCGCGCAGTGGGCGAAGGCGCTCGGGCTCACCACGCCGGTGAAGCTCGAGCTCGGCAGTGCGCTCGGCTCGTCCTGCGTGAACCTGTGGGAGCTCACGAACGTGTACGCGCTCTTCGCGCGCTACGGCGAGAAGCGCCCCGCCGCGCTCGTGAAGCGCGTCCTCGACCGCGACGGGAACGTGCTCGAGGATCGCGCCGACTGGCGCGACCCGTGGGTCGGGCTCGACGAGCGGCTCGCGGCGGGGTTCGCCGAGGTGACGCGCCCGCGCGAGCGGGTGATGGACGAGCGGACCGCGTACATCCTCGTGCGGCTGCTGCGCGAGGTCGCGACCGTCGGCACCGGCGCCCGGGCGGCGGCGCTCGGCAAGCCCGCCGCGGGCAAGACCGGCACGACGAACGACTCGTTCGACACCTGGTTCATGGGCTTCACCCACGACCTCGCGACCGGGGTGTGGCTGGGCTACGACGTGAACGTGACGCCGCTCGGCCGGTACGAGACCGGCGGCCACGCGGCGCTGCCCATCTGGCTCTCCTACATGCGCACCGCGCTCGAGGGCCGGCCCCAGCCGGAGTTCGCCGCGCCCCCCGGCATCGTGGAGGTGCGGATCGATCCCGAGACCGGGAAGCCGTCGGGGGACGGGCGCGGCGTGCTCGAGCCGTTCAAGCAGGGCACCGAGCCGACCGCCGTGAAGGAGGGCCAGCAGAAGGTCGAGGTGCAGGACCTCTTCATGCAGTAGCGGCCCGCGGGCGAGCGGGCGCCCGCCGAGCGGCCAGGGCGGCGTGCGTCAGAAGCGCTCGTCGGCGCGGAGGCCGCCGGTCTTGGCGATGATCTCCGCCACCCCGACGAGATCGCGCCACTCCGCCGGCGAGAGCGGGACGACGGAGAGCCGGCCCTGGCGGAGGAGCGCCGAGCCCTCGAACGTGGGCTCCTGCTTCAGCGCCTCGAGCGGGACCGGCGCGGGGAGCGGCCCCACCGCCCGCACGTCCACGCAGACGGTCCCGCTCCCCTCGGGGTCGGGGTAGGCGGTGCGCACCACCACCGCCACGCCCACGGCGCGCTTCTCGCCCGAGTGGTAGATGACCGCGTGGTCGCCCGCCTGCATCGCGCGCAGGTTGGCCTGCGCCTGCGCGTTCGAGACGCCGGTCCAGGCGGTGGTGTCCTCGCGGACGAGGTCGTCCCACGCGTACGCGCTGGGCTCGGTCTTCAGGAGCCAGTAGGCCATGCGCCGGAGAGTTAGGCGCGGCGAGCCGGCGCCGCAACGACCGCGCGAAGCCTTCCGGATTCGCCCGTGTTATATGGGCGACGCATGTTCGGCCTCGGCTTCGGCGAGATCGTGATCATCGCCATCCTGGCGCTCCTCCTCCTCGGGCCCGACCGCCTGCCGGAGGCGGCCAAGACCCTCGGGAAGACGCTCCGGGAGGTCCGCAAGGCCACGGACGACATCAAGGACCAGATCGAGACCGAGCTCTACGCGGACGAGCGGAAGGCCGCGAAGCCCGCCCTGGTCCCGCCGGTCCCGGCCGCGTCGCTCCCGCCCGCCGGGCCACCGCCGCCCGCCACGACCGACAACGTCCCGGGCCTCGAGGCCGCCCTCGCCGAGCCCGCCGGCGCGGCGCCCCCGCCCGCCGCGGAGGAGCCCGCCGCGGCCTCCGAGGCGCCTGCGCCCTCCAGGACCGCATGAGCTCGACCGCGCCGCAGCTCCCTCCCGCCGGCGGAGCGCCGGAGCCGGAGGGCGAGGTCCGCCTCACGTTCATGGAGCACCTCCGCGACCTGCGGAAGCGGCTCATGCACGCGCTCCTCGGCGTGCTCGTGGGCATGGTCGCGGTGGGCGGGTTCGTGGAGCCCATCTTCCACTGGCTCATGAACCCGGTGCGCGCGGCCCTGCCGAAGGAGCAGCAGGTGCTGCACTACACGAGCTCGATCGAGCCGCTCATGGTCTACCTGAAGGTGGCCGTGTACGGCGGCGTGTTCGTGGCCGCGCCGTGGGTGCTCTGGCAGGTCTGGCAGTTCATCGCCCCCGGCCTCTACCGCAAGGAGAAGCGGCTCGTCGTCCCGTTCCTGTTCTTCGGGACCCTGCTCTTCTACGTCGGCGCGGCGTTCTGCTACTTCCTCGTCATGCCCCCGGCGTTCCCCGCGATGCTCGCCATCGCCGGCGACGCGAGCCTCGTCCCGATGCTCACCATGAGCTCCACCCTCGGGCTCGTGCTCGGGATGCTGCTCGGCTTCGGCGTGGTGTTCGAGGTGCCGGTCATCATCGCGTTCCTGGCGCTCATCGGGGTGGTCTCCGCCGACACGCTCGCGAAGTACCGGCGCATCGCCATCGTGGTGAACACGCTCATCGCGGCGATCATCACGCCCACCGGCGACCCGCTGAACCTCGCCATGATGGCCGTGCCGATGATCCTGTTCTACGAGATCGGCATCGTCCTCGCGCGCATCCTCGGCAAGAAGAAGGCCGCCCCGGCCGCGTCGGTCGCGAAGGCGTAGGCGCTCACCCGGCGCGCCCGCGCGCGGACCCACCCCCATCGAAAGCCGCGCGCCGCGCCCGGCGGGGACGTAGCATCCCCGGCGTGACCTTCCACGTCCTCGCGGCGCTGTTCGCCGTCTACATGCTCGCCCGCCACGCCCCGCGCGCCGTGCGGCTCCTGCGCTCGCCGGAGGGGCGGGCCGCGGCGGCGATCCCCGTCGTGAACATCCTCCTCGCGGTGGCGATCCTGGCCTTCGCCGTGAAAGGCCTCACCGCGAGCCTTATCCCTAGATGAGGAGGCTTCGCGCATGAAGCGGGCAGGCCAGAAGGACGTCGTCATCCTCGCCGCGAAGCGGACCCCCTTCGGGACGCTCGGCGGGGCGCTCAAGGATCTGAGCGCCACCGACCTGGCCGTGCACGCCGCGACCGCGGCGATCGCCCAGGCGGGCGTCCCGGCGGAGGACTACGGCCACGTGGTGATGGGCAACGTGGCGCAGACGAGCAGCGACGCGATCTACCTCTCCCGGCACGTGGGGCTGCGCGCCGGGCTCCCGCAGCGCGTGCCCGCGCTCACCGTGAACCGGCTGTGCGGGTCGGGCTTCGAGGCGGTGATCCAGGCCGCCATGCTCATCGAGCTCGGCGAGGCGGAGGTGGTGCTCGCCGGCGGCACCGAGTCGATGAGCCAGGCGCCGCTCGTCGTGCGCGGCGCGCGCTTCGGCTTCCCGTTCGGCAAGCCACCCGCGATGGAGGACATGCTCTGGTCGGCCGTCACCGACAGCTACGCCGGCATGCCCATGGCGCTCACCGCCGAGAAGCTCGCGGAGCAGCACGGGATCGGCCAGGACGCGGTGGACGAGCTGTCGGTGCTCTCCCAGCGGCGCTGGGCGGCGGCCCAGGAGGCGGGGCGCTTCCGCGAGGAGCTCGTCCCCGTCGAGGTGAAGGGCAAGAAGGGCAGCGTCACGTTCGACCGCGACGAGCACCCGCGCCCGGACACCACCGTCGAGGGGCTGCGCAAGCTGCCCAAGGTGTTCAAGAAGGACGGCGTCATCCACGCAGGCGCCGCGAGCGGGGTCGCCGACGGGGCGGGCGCGCTGGTGGTCGCCACCCGCGCGTACGCGGAGCGGCGCGGCGTCCGCCCGCTCGCGCGGATCGTGAACTGGGGCCACGCGGGCGTGGACCCGACCATCATGGGCATCGGCCCGGTGCCGGCGATCCAGAACGCGCTCGCGCGCGCCGGCGCCACCCTCGCGGACATCGACCTCTTCGAGGTGAACGAGGCGTTCGCCCCGCAGTACCTCGCGGTCGAGAAGAAGCTCGGGCTCCCGCGCGAGCGCACGAACGTGGACGGCGGCGCGATCGCGCTCGGCCACCCGCTCGGCGCGAGCGGCGCGCGCATCACGATGCACCTCGCGTACGAGCTCCGCCGGCGCGGCGGACGGGCGGCGATCGGGTCCGCCTGCATCGGCGGCGGGCAGGGCGTCGCGATCGTCCTCGCCCCGGTCGAGCCGTGACGCCGTCCGTCGCGTTCTTGCCCGGGCCCTCCCGGGACGATAGGGTCCAGCCCGTTCCGAGGGAGGGTACGGGATGGCGGACTTCACCGGGGTGAAGGTGTTCACGACCACGCTCGCGCGCGATCGGGAGCACATGGGAGAACACATCACGCGCTGGCTCGCCGAGCACCCCGATTACGAGGTGGTGGAGCGCGAGGTGACGCAGAGCTCCGACAAGGAGTTCCACTGCCTGTCGATCATCCTGTTCTACCGGGAACGAAGAAAGGCCTGACGCCACATGCCCACCGCCCGCCGCCGCCCCCCCGATCTCGGCAGCGTCTTCACGTTCGGCGGGCGGGTCCCCGCCGCGGTGGGCTTGCTCATCGTGGCGATGGCGGTGGTCACCATCGGGAGCTGGCTCGACCGGCGGCTCCTGGCGCTCCTCGCCTTCGATCCGCCGAGCGTCGTCGGCGGCCAGGTCTGGCGCCTCCTCACGTGGGTCTTCGTCCAGGACAGCCCGCTCACCCTCTTCTTCGCGGGCTTCATGCTCTGGTGGCTCGGGCAGCAGCTCGTGTTCACGTGGGGCGAGCGGCGCTTCCTCCTGCGCTTCCTCGGGATCACCGTGGGAGCCGGCGCCCTCGCGACGCTCGTCGCGATCGTCTACCCGCCCGCCGCCATCGCCCACATCGACGCCTGGCCCACGGTGAACGCGCTGCTCGTCGTCTGGGCGCTCATGTACCCGGACCGCCCGCTCTCCTGGTTCGGAGTCGTGAACATGAGCGCCAAGATGATGGCGGCGCTCGTGGTGTTCGGGACCGTGCTCTACGCCATCGCCTACGGCGGCCCGGGCCGCTTCGTGGTGCACTTCTCCGCGCTCGCCCTGGGCTGGGTGATGTCGCGCGGCTTCTCGTTCGGCCGGTACTTTCGCAAGGCCCGGCGGAGCATGGAGGAGCGCGAGGCGCGCCGCCGCGCGAAGCACCTCAAGGTGGTCCGCCGAGACGGCAAGGACGAGCCGCCCCGCTGGATAAACTGATCTCACGGGGGACGGCGTCCCCCGCCCCAGCGGCGGAGCCGCCGGGGCCCCACCCCCGCTCGGCGGGGCCCGTGAACCGGCGCGCCCGCTGACGCGGGTGCGCGCAGGTTCCCCGCCGGAGGGGCTTCGCCCCTCCCGCGCTTCGCGCGGGGCCCTCCCCATCGCGCGGTCTCGACACGGAACACGCGGCGGCGCCCGCCGCGCGGCGCGTCAGCTCACCACCACGTCCTTCACCGCCGCCCGGTAGACCCAGATCCGGCCGGTGTTCGTGCGCGTGTCGCCGGGGAGCATGAAGAACCCGGGGCCGTCCTCGCGATAGTCGGGGCCGAAGCCCGCCACCTGGCGGCCGTCGCGGAAGGTCACGCGGACCTTCTTGCCCTCCGCCGGCGGCGGCGCCTCGCCGGGCGGGAGCATGAAGAAGATGGCCTTCATCTTCTCCGTCGGGAGCTCGTCGGCGGCGGCGCCGGGCGCGGAGGCGAGCGCGAGCACCGGCGCGGCGAGGTCGGCGTCCTCGATGACGCCGCGCTTCACGGTGCCCTCGAGCATGTGCACGACCACGCGGTGCGAGCCCGCGGCACGGCTCGAGGACGCCGGGGCGGCGGATGCGGCGGCGACCGGGGCGGGCACCGCGGCTGGCGCTGGTCTCGCCGGGGCAGGCGGAGCCGGCGGCGCCGCAGGGGCCACGCTGCGCGCCAGGACCGGCGCGGCAGGCGCCAGGGTGGGCGCGCGCG
>NZ_JALCZC010000039.1:0-38544 GCF_022690805.1 Anaeromyxobacter sp. SG66 | reverse complement strand
GGCGGCCTCGGTGCGCGACGCCCAGCGCGCCCGGCTCGGGTACGCCGGGCTCGGGCGCGCGATCGACTCCGCCGGCCAGCTCGCGGGCGCGGTGACGAGCCGCGCGATGGATCGGGCCGCGGCGCTCGCCGACACGGTCGCGGTCCGCGGCGAGCCGCCGGTGGACGCGCTCCCGCCGCTCGCCGCGGGGGCCGCGGGAGGCGCCGCGCTCGTCTCCGCGATCGCGATCGCGCTCGTCGCCTGCGCGCTCTTCGGCGGAGGTCGGCCGTGGTGACGGCGCCGGCGCTCCATCTCGAGGCCGAGACGCTGGGACCGCGCGGCGCCCTCCCGGTGCTGCGCAACGTCCGCATCGTCGTGGCGCCCGGGGAGCGGGTGGCGCTGCTCGGCGGGAACGGCGCGGGGAAGACGTCGCTGCTCCGCGCGATCATGGGGCTCGCTACGGTCCGCGGACGCGTCGAGGTCCACGGCCGGCGCGTCCGGCGTCCCGCCGACGCCGTCGCCGCGGGAGCCGGGCTCCTCTTCCAGGACCCGGCCGATCAGCTCCTCGCGCCCACCGTCCTCGAGGACGCGATGATCGGCCCGCGCCACGCGGGAGTCCCGCGCGACGAGGCCCGCCGCCGCGCGGAGGAGGCCCTCGCGGCGGTCGGGATCGCCGGTCTCGGCGGCCGCGCCGTCGAGGCGCTCTCGACCGGCGAGCGGAAGCGGGCGGGGCTCGCGGGCGTCCTCGCGCTTCGCCCGTCCCTGCTGCTGCTCGACGAGCCGACCGCGGGCCTCGATCCCGCCTGCGAGCTCGCGGTGGCGCGCCTCCTCGACGAGGTCGCCCGGGCGCGCGGCGCCGCGCTCCTCGCGGCGACGCACGCGGTCGACGTCGCGCCGCTCTTCGCCGAGCGCGCCGTCGTGCTCGGGGAGGGGGGCGTCCTCGCCGACGCGCCGCTCCGTGACGTGCTCGCCGACGGCCCGCTGCTCGCGCGCGCGGGGCTCCGGTCGCCCTGGATCTCCCAGGTCTGGACCGCGCTGCGCGGCCCGGGTCGCGCTCCGCTCACCCTCGACGAGGTCTTCACGTGGAACGCACCGCGGTCCTGATCCTCGGCCATGGCAGCCGGGTCGCGCGCGCGAACGCCGAGTTCGAGGCGCTCGTCGGCGCCTTCCGTCGTCGCCGTCCCGACCTGGACGTCGGCCACGCCTACGTCGAGCTGGCGGCACCGCTCCTCGCCGACGCCCTCGCCGCGGCTGCGGCCCGCGCGGACCGCGTGGTGCTGCTGCCCATGTTCCTGCTCACGGCGGGACACCTGAAGGACGACGTCCCCGCGGCGCTGGCGGCGGCGCGCGCCGCGACCCCCCGCGTCCGGTTCGACGCAGCGGGTGCGCTCGGGGTGGTCAACCGGATGACGGAGCTCGTTCTCGCGCGCAGCGCGCAGCAGGTGCCGCTCCGCGGTCCCGAGGGCGCTCGCACCGCGCTCCTCGTGGTCGGTCGCGGCTCGAGCGACCCGGACGCCAACTCGGACCTGTGCAAGCTCACCCGCATCCTCGGCGAGCGGGCCGGCTTCGCCCGCGCCGAGCCCTGCTTCATCGCCGTGACGTCGCCGCTCTTCGAGCGCGCGGTCGAGGACCTCGCGAAGGTCCACGACGGGCCGATCCTGGTGCAGCCCTACTTCCTCTTCGAGGGGCTCCTCATGCAGCAGCTCGCGCGCGAGGTGGCGGCGTTCCGCTCCCGCCACCCCGGGCGCCGCGTGGCACTGGCGCCGCATCTCGGCCCCGACGCGCGCCTCGTCGACCTCCTCGAGGAGCGGCTCGCGGAGGTGCTGGGGCAGCGCGCGCGGCTGCCCTGCGACACCTGCCCGCGCTCCGCCGCATGACCGCCCACGCGAACGACCGCCCGGCCACGGCCGGGCTCCGGACCGGGTACACGACGGGCGCGTGCGCCGCCGCCGCCGCGCGCGCCGCGGCGCGATACCTGGTGCGCGGCACCGCGCCCCGCGAGATCGGGATCGTGCTGCCGAACGGACGCCCTGCGTCGTTCCCGGTGGCGCACGCCGAGATCATCGGCGCGGCCCGCCGGTGTGCGGTCGAGAAGGACGCGGGCGACGATCCGGACGTCACGCACGGTGCGTGGATCGTCGCCGACGTGGAGCCCGCGCCCGGCGGCGTCGAGATCCGCGGCGGGCCCGGCGTCGCGACCGTCACGCGGCCGGGCCTGGGGCTCGAGGTGGGCGCTCCGGCGATCAACCCGGTGCCGCGCCGGAACATCTCGGACATGGTGCGCGCGGAGCTGGCGGGGAGCGCCGTCGCCGGCGCGCGCGTCACCGTCTCGGTCCCGCGCGGCGAGGAGATCGCGCGCGGCACGATGAACGCGCGCCTCGGGCTCCTGGGCGGCATCTCCATTCTCGGGACGACCGGCGTGGTGCGCCCGTTCTCGACCGCGGCGTGGCAGGCCAGCGTCGCGGCGGCCATCGACGTCGCGCGCGCACGGGCGCTGGACACGCTCGTGCTCACGACCGGCGGCCGCACCGAGGCGCACGCGATGCGACTGCGCCCGGGGACTCCCGAGGCGGCGTTCATCCAGGTCGGCGACGCGGTGGGCGCCGCGCTGCGGCACGCCGCCCGGCGCGGGATCGCGCGGGTCGAGCTCGTCGCGATGGTCGGGAAGATGTCGAAGCTCGCCGCCGGGTCTTTCCAGATCCACGCCTCGCGGTCGGAGGTGGACCTCGGGTTCCTCGCCGCGGTCACCGCGGAGCTCGGCGCCGCCGCGGCGGTCCTCGCCGAGGTGGCCGCCGCGAACACCGCCCGCGAGGCGCTCGGCGCGTGGAGGCGGGCGGGGATCGAGACGGACGTCGCGGCGGCGCTGTGCCGGCGCGCCGCCGCGCGCTGCGCCGCTCACGCGCCGCCGCTCCACGTCCGGACGGAGCTGGTCGGGTTCGACGGAGCGGTGCTCGGGCGGGGCGCCGCGGAGGCGGAGCGATGAGCGAGCGGATCGTGGCGGCCGGCCGGCGCATCGAGGAGGAGAGCCTCGCGATCATCGACCGCGAGGCCGGCGCGCACGGCTTCCCACCCCGCGCGTGGCCGGTCGTGCGCCGCGTGATCCACGCGACGGCCGACTTCGAGTTCCAGCGAACGCTGGAGCTGCACCCGGACGCCGTGGAGGCGGGAGTCGCGGCGCTCCGGGCGCGCGCCGCGATCGTCGCGGACGTGCGCATGATCGCGGCCGGGCTCCCCCGGCTCGAGGTGCGTTGCCTCATCGGCGACGCGGAAGTCGCGGCGGCGGCGCGCGAGGGCGGGACCACGCGGGCGGCGGCGGCGATGCGGAAGGCCTCTCGCCTCGGGCTCCTCGACGGCGGCGTCGTGGCGATCGGGAACGCCCCGACCGCGCTCGCGGAGCTGCAGCGGCTCGTCGAGGCGGGGGTCGCCAGTCCCGCGCTCGTCGTGGCGGTGCCGGTGGGCTTCGTCGGGGCGGCGGAGTCGAAGGAGGCGGCGCGCTCGCTGCCCGTGCCGTGGATCGTGGCCCGCGGGCGCAAGGGCGGGACGCCGGTCGCGGTGGCCGTGCTGAACGCGCTCGCGATCCTCGCCGCGGAGGATGACGCGTGAGGCGTCCGGTCACGGTAGTCGGCATCGGCGCCGATGGCTGCGCGGGACTCTCGAGCCGCGCGGTCGGTGCGGTCGCCGTCGCGGACGTGCTCGCGGGCGGCGAGCGGCACCTCGCCGCGTTTCCACAGTTCCGCGGCGAGCGCGTGGTGCTCGGAAAGGAGCTCGCTCACGCCGTGGAGCGCATCGCGGCGCTCGCCGACGAGCACGCCGTGTGCGTCCTCGCCTCGGGCGACCCGCTCCTCTTCGGCGTCGGCGCGCGACTCGTCGACCGGCTCGGCGCGGAGCATGTCGAGATCCTGCCCCACCCGAGCTCGGTGCAGTGGGCCTTCGCGCGCGCCGGGCTCGCCTGGGACGACGCCGCGATCCTGTCGGTGCACGGCCGGCCCCTCGCCGGAGTCGCGGCGCGCGTGCGTCGCGCGCGCAAGGCGGCGCTCCTCACGGGGGGCGCCGCGACCCCCGCCGCGGTCGCGCGCCACCTCCTCCGGTACGGCGAGCGCGGGCTCGCCGCGTGGATCTGCGAGGACCTGGGCGGACCGGGCGAGCGGGTCCGCCGGTTGGCCTCGCTCGAAGACGCGGCCGCCTGCGAGGACGTCGGCGCCCTGGCCGTGCTGCTGCTCGCCCGGACGGACCCGGCGTGGCGCCCGCCCCCAGCGCTGCCGTTCCTCCCGGAGGACGCGCTCGACATGCGCCGCCCGCGCACCGGCCTCGTGACGAAGCGCGAGGTGAGAGCGCTCGCGCTCGCGGCGCTCGCGCTCCGGCCCGACGCGGTGGTGTGGGACGTCGGCGCGGGATCTGGCTCGATCGCCATCGAGGCGGCGTCGCTCGCTCCGGAGGGGCGGGTGTTCGCGATCGAGCGCGACCCGGAGTCGGCCGCGCACTGCCGCGCGAACGCTCGCCGTCACGGGATGGATCACGTCGCGGTGGTGGAGGGGGCGGCGCCGGCGGCGCTCGACGGGCTCGCGGCCCCGGACGCGGTCTTCGTGGGGGGCGGCGGGCGCGGGCTCCCGGCCATCGCCGCGGCCACGCTCGCCCGGCTCCGCCCAGGCGGCCGGGTCGTGATCGCCGCGGTGACGCTCGAGACGCTCGAGGACGCGCGCCGAGCGCTGGCGGGCGCCGGGATCGCACCCGAGGTGACGGCGGTCTCGGTCGCGCGCGGCGCGCCGCTCGCTGGGCGCACGCGGCTCGGTCCGCTCTCGCCGGTGTTCCTCGTGGCCGGGAGCATCCCCTTGGAGCCAGCTTGAGCGCGACCCTGTACGGCGTCGGCGTCGGTCCGGGCGCCCCCGACCTCCTCACCCTGCGCGCGGTCGCGGTGCTTCGCCGGGCGGCGGTGCTGGCCGCCCCCCGGCCCTCCGAAGGCGGCGCATCGCTCGCGCTCCGCACCGCGCGCGAGGCGACGGGCGAGGTGCCGGGACAGGAGACGCTCCCGCTCACCTTCCCGATGACCCGCGACCCCATCGCCCGGCGCGCCGCGCGCGATGCCGCCACGGGCGCCGTCCGCGCCCGGCTCGTGGCGGGGCGCGATGTCGCGTTCGTCACCGAGGGTGACCCGCTCCTGTACAGCACGTTCCTCGACGTGCTCGACGCCGCGACCGGCCTCGGCGCGCGCGTCGAGGTGGTCCCCGGCGTCTCGTCCATCACGGCGGTCGCCGCCGCCGCCCGCGTTCCGCTCGCCGACGGCGACGACCGGGTCGCGGTGCTCCCCGCGTCCCGCGCGCTCGAGGACCTCCCCCGGCTCGCGCGCGACTTCGAGACGCTGCTCCTGCTCAAGGCGGGGCGGCACCTCCCCGAGCTCCGCGTCGCGCTGTCGCGCGCGGGGTGCGCGGAGCGGGCGTGGGTCGTGGCCGAGGCGTCGAGGCCCGGCGAGCGGGTCGCGCCGCTCGCGGACATGGACGCGCTCCCGCACGGCTACTTCACCACGGTGCTCGTGCGGACGCGGGCGGGGGAGGGCGCGTGACCCGGCGCCTCGCCGTCCATGCCGTCACTCGCGGCGGCGCGGCGCTGGGCGCGCGCGTCGCCGGCGCGCTCGGCGGGGAGCTGCTCGTCGCGGAGCCGGTCGCGTCGGCGGCGCCGGGCGCGCGCACGTTCCCGCTGCCCATGCGCTCGGCGGTGGCCCGTGCCTTCGCCGAATACGACGGTCACGTGTTCGTGCTCGCGGTCGGCGCGACGGTTCGCCTCGTGGCGCCGCTCGTCGCGAGCAAGTGGACGGATCCCGCGGTGGTGTGCCTCGACGAGGCGGGCCGCTTCGCGGTGGCGCTCCTCTCCGGGCATGCGGGCGGCGCCAACGCGCTCGCAACGGAGGTCGCCCACGCCGTCGGCGCCGCGCCGGTGGTGACCACGGCCTCGGACGCGCGGGGCACGCTGCGCGTCGATCTGCTCGGGCGGGAGCTCGGCTGGACCCTGGAGGATCCGCGCGGCAACGCCACCCGGGCAGCGGCGGCGTTGGTGAACGGGGCGCCGGTGCTCGTGGTGGACGAGGCGGGCGGAGGCGCGTGGTGGCCCGCGGGCGCGCCGCTCCCCGCGAACATCGCGGTCGCGCCGTCGCTCGACGGCGCCGACGCGGCGCGGTGGGCGGCCATCGTCGCGATCACCGACCGCGTCATCCGCGACGAGGCGGTGCTCGCGAGGGCGGTGCTCTGGCGCCCGCGCACGCTCTCGGTGGGCGTGGGCTGCGATCGCGGCGCGTCGGCGGACGCCGTGTGGCGCGCGGTGCGCGACGTCCTCGAGGCGCACGGGCTCGCGCCCGCGTCGATCGGTGCGGTGGGCACGATCGACCTGAAGCGGGACGAGGCGGGGATCGTCGCGCTGGCGGCGCGGCTCGGGTGTCCGCTGCGCCTCTTCGACGCCGCCGCGCTCGAGGCGGCCGTCGGGATCGAGCGGCCGTCGGAGGTCGTCCGGAGGCATGTCGGGACGCGGGCCGTCGCCGAGCCAGCCGCGCTCCTCGCGGCGCGCGCCGCGCGGCTGCTCGTCCCGAAGCAGGTGCGGCGGGACGCGGACGAGGGCCAATCGGTGACGGTGGCGGTCGCGCGCGCCGCGCGGGAGGAGACGTGATGGGCATGGGATCGCTGTCGATCGTGGGGCTCGGGCCCGGGGCGCTCGACCAGCTGACCCCGGCGGCGCGCACCGCCGTCGAGGAGGCCGAGGTCGTCCTCGGCTACCGGACCTACCTCGATCTCGCCGCGCCGCTCCTCGCCGGAAAGGAGATCGTCGCCGGCCGGATGACCGGTGAGACGGAGCGGGCGCGCGAGGCGATCGCGCGCGCGCGGGCGGGGCGGCGCGTGGCGCTCGTGTCCTCGGGCCACCCCGGCGTGTACGGGATGGCGAGCCTGGTCCTCGAGATCCTGCGGGACGCGGGCTGGCGGCCCGGCGACGCGCCGGCCGTGACCATCGTCCCGGGCGTCACCGCGCTCGGCTCCTGCGCGGCGCTCGTGGGCGCGCCGCTCGGCCACGACTTCTGCGCGATCTCCCTCTCGGACCTCCTCACGCCGTGGGAGGTGATCGCGCGGCGGCTGGAGGCGGCGGCCGCCGCCGACTTCGTGATCGGGCTCTACAACCCGGCGAGCACCCGTCGTCGCCGCCCACTCGCGGAGGCCCACGCGCTGCTCGTGCGTCACCGCGGCCTGGCGACCCCGGCGGCGGTGGTGACGGACGCCTTCCGCGGCGGGCAGCGCGCGGTCGTCACCACGCTCGAGCGGCTGCTCGACGAGGAGATCGGCATGACCACCACCGTGATCGTGGGGTCGAGCCGGAGCTTCGCGTTCGAGGGGCTCCTCGTCACGCCCCGCGGTTACGCGGAGAAGTACGGCCGGGCGGGGGCGGGGCTCTCCGCCGAGGAGTCGCGATGACGGTGCACTTCGTGGGCGCGGGTCCGGGCGCGCCCGACCTCGTCACCGTCCGCGGCGCGGACCTGATCGCCCGCTGCCCGGTGGTGATCTTCGCGGGCTCTCTCGTCCCGCGCGTGGTCGTGGCGCGCGCCCGCCCGGACGCGCGCGTCCTCGACTCGGCGGGCATGACCCTGGACGAGATCCTCGCGGAGATGCGCGAGGCGCACGGGCGCGGCGAGGACGTCGCGCGGGTGCACACCGGCGACCCGCTCCTGTTCGGGTCGACCGCCGAGCAGATGCGCCGGCTCGACGCGCTCGGGATCCCGTACGAGGTCGTCCCGGGCGTATCGTCCTTCACTGCCGCCGCCGCCGCGCTTCGCCGCGAGCTCACCGTGCCCGGCGTCTCGCAGACGGTGATCCTCGCCCGCGCCGCCGGCCGGACGCCCGTGCCGGAGGGGCAGGACCTCGCGTCGCTCGCGAGTCACCGGGCGACGCTCGCGCTGTTCCTCTCCGCGCGGCGCCTCGACGAGGCGGTCGCCGCGCTCGCTCCGGCGTACGGCCGGGACTGCCCCGCCGCCATCGTTCACCGCGCGAGCTGGCCGGACGAGCGGGTCATCCGCGGCCGCCTGGGGGACCTCGCGGCGCTCGCTCGCGCGGAGGGCATCGACGCGACCGCGATGGTGCTGGTCGGCCCCGCGCTCGATGCCGAGGGCTTCCCGGCCTCGCGGCTCTACGCGCCGGAGTTCGGCCACGCGTTCCGCGCGGCGCGCACGGAGGGAGAGGGATGAGCGCGCCGCTCCGCATCGCGGTCACCGGCTCGGCCGGCTCCGGCAAGACGACGCTGGCGCGCGCGCTCGCGGCGCGGCTCGGGCTCTCCGTCGTGCCCGAGGAGACTCGCGCCTGGATCGACGGGGGCGGGCATCCGCTCCCAGGGCTCGCGCCCGGCGAGGCGAGGGCGGTCCTCCAGGAGCTCTGGCGGCAGCGGGTGGCCGCCGAGGGCGCCCACACGGAGTTCGTGGCCGACAACTGCAGCCTGGACCTCGCCGCCTACGCGCTCCACCACGGCTGCGCCTCGACGGGCGACCCCGGGACCGGGGCGCTCCTCGAGGCGTCGGCCGCGCACGCCGCCTCGTATGCCGCGATCCTGGTCCTGCCCTGGGGCGTTATCCCGTACGAGCGCGACGGGGTCCGGTCGGCGGAGCCGTATGTCGAGCTGCGATACCAGCTCGTGCTCGAGGGGCTCTTGAGGGCCCACGCCGTGCCCGCGCGCGTGCATCACCTGCCCCCCGGGCTCGACACCCCCGCAGCGCGGCTCGAGTGGGCGTGCGCGGTGGTCGGGCGCGAGCGTCCGCGCGGTGGGCGCGTCGATCTCGTCGGCGCCGGCCCAGGCGATCCCGGCCTCCTCACCGTTCGCGCGCGGGAGCTCCTCCGTGCGGCGGACGTCGTGGCGTACGACGAGCTCGTGCCTCGGGCGCTCCTCGCGCTCGCGCCGCCCGGCGCGGAGCGCCTCCCGGTCGGCCGCCGGTGTCACGGGCGCACCCGGGGGCCGCTGCGGCTCCACCCGGACATCCTCGAGCGCGCTCGTGCGGGGAAGCGCGTCGTGCGGCTCAAGGCAGGCGATCCCTTCGTGTTCGGCCGCGGGGGCGAGGAGGCCGAGGAGCTCGCGGCGGCGGGGGTGCCGTTCGAGGTCGTCCCCGGCGTGTCCGCCGCGCTCGGTGCCGCCGCCGCGGCGCGGATCCCCCTCACGCACCGGGAGGTCAGCTCGGACGTGACCTTCGCGACCGGCCACGACCTCACCCGCTCGGAGGCGCCCGCGCGGACGGACTGGAGGAGGCTCGCCGGGAGCGGAACGCTCGTGCTGTACATGGCCTCGCGCTCGCTGGGCCCGAACCTCGCGCGTCTCGTCGAGAGCGGCCGCCCCGCGACCACGCCGGCCGCCTGGATCTCGGCGGCGACGTGGCCGGAGCAGGAGGTGGTGGTGGGGACGCTCGCCGACCTCGCGGCGCGCGTCGGCCTGCGCGGCGGGGGTGCGCCCGCGCTCGTCGTCGTGGGCGAGGTGGTGACGATCCGGGAGCGGCTCCTCGCGCTCGTGTCCGCCGGGGAGGCCGCGTGACCGGCGCGACCCGCGGGATCCTCGTCGTCTACACCGGCGACGGGAAGGGCAAGACCACCGCCGCGCTCGGGATGGCCTTCCGCGCGCTGGGCCGAAGGCTGCCCGTCGTGGTCTTGCAGTTCGTGAAGGGCCGCTGGAAGACGGGCGAGCGGCTCCTCGCGGAGCGGCTCCCTGGGCTCGAGCTCCTCACGCTCGGCGAGGGGTTCACCTGGAAGGGAGACGACCCGGAGGTGCACGCGCGCGCCGCGCGGGCTGCATGGGCGCGGGCGCGGGAGCTCGTCGCGGCGGGCCGGCACCGGATCGTCGTCCTCGACGAGCTCACGCACGTCTTGAACCACGGGTACGTGAGCTGCGACGAGGTCCTCGCGGCGATGGCGGCGCGCCCGGTCGAGACGACGGTCGTCGTGACCGGCCGCGACGCGCCGTCGTCGCTCGTGGACGCGGCGGACCTGGTGACCGAGATGCGGGCGGTGAAGCACCCCTTCGCGCGGGGCGTGAGGGCGATCGCCGGGGTGGACTTCTGATGACGGCGCCCTTCGAGATCCCGCGGCTCGTCCTCGGAGCGGCGTCGAGCGGCTCCGGCAAGACCACGCTCGCGGTCGCGCTCCTCGCCGCGCTGCGCGGCCGCGGGCTGCGCGTCGCCGCGTTCAAGTGCGGCCCGGACTACCTCGACCTGGGCTACCACGCGCGCGCGGCGGGCGCGCCCTCCCACAACCTCGACGGCTGGATGATGGGGCGGGACGGGGTGCTGGCCACGTTCGCCAGCGCCGTGCGCGGCGCGGACGTGGCGATCGTCGAGGGGGTCATGGGGCTCCACGACGGCGCGTCGCCCGCCTCCGACGCGGGCTCGACCGCGGAGATCGCCCGGTGGCTGGAGGCGCCCGTCGCGATCGTGCTCGACGCCTCCGGGATGGCGCGGACGGCGGCCGCGGTCGCCGGCGGCCTCGCCGGCTTCGATCCGCGGCTCCGGGTCGCGGCGCTCGTGTGCAACCGCGTGGGGAGCCGCGGGCATCTCGAGCTCTTGCGCGAGGCCGTCGCGGCGCCGCCGGTCGTGGGCGGCCTCCCCGCCCGCGCGGACCTCGCGTTCCCGGAGCGCCACCTCGGGCTCGTCACCGCGTCGCGCCGGGTGCTCCCCGACGACCGCGTCGCCGCCTGGGCGCGGCTCGCGGAGGAGTGGCTCGATGTCGACGCGCTGCTCGCAGCCGCCCGGGCGGCCCCGCCGCTCGCGCTGCCGGACCCGGCGCCGAGCCCGCGGGTGGCGTCGCGCTGCCGGATCGGGGTCGCGCACGACGAGGCGTTTCACTTCTACTACGAGGACAACCTCGCCCGCCTCGAGGCGCTCGGCGCGACGCTCGTCCGCTTCTCGCCGCTCCACGACGCGGGTCTCCCGGACGTCGACGGGCTGTACCTGGGCGGCGGCTACCCCGAGGAGCACGCGCCCGCGCTCGCCGCGAACGTCGGGATGCTCCGCGACGTCCGCGCGCTGGCGGCGTCCGGCCGGCCCGTGTACGCAGAGTGCGGCGGGCTGATGGCGCTCGCCGCCGCGATCAGGACCCGCGACGGGCGCGTGCACGCGGGCGTCGGGCTCCTCCCGGGGACCGCCATCGTGCACGAGCGGCTCCAGGCGCTCGGCTACGTCGAGGTGACCACGCGCGCGCCGTCGCTCGCGGGCCCCGCCGGCGCGCGCTTCCGCGGTCACCAGTTCCGCTACTCCGAGCTCGCGGGGGTGCCCGACGCCGTGCCGCGGGTCTACGCCGTCGCGCGCCGCCGCGGCGAGCCGCTCCTGGAGGGCTACGCGCCGGCACCCAACGTCCTCGCCTCGTACGTCCACGCGCATTGGGCGTCGTGCCCGGCCGTGGCGGAGGCGCTCGTCGGCGCCTGCGCCGCGACGCGGGGGGGCGCGCGATGACCGCCGTCCTCGCGCGGGCCGGCGCCCCGGCGCTCGACGGTCGCTGGCTCGTGGTCCGCCTTCCTGGGCCGCACGCGGTCCTCTCCTGGGCGATCGTGAACGGCGGGCGCCGGATCGCGAGCGCGGTCGCCTGGCGCGAGGTGCACGACGGGGAGCTGCGGCCGCCCGTGGATGCCGCGCGGTTCCTCTCCACGCAGCTCGCCGAGGCGGACCTCGCCGACGCGGTCGGCCTCCTCACCAGCGCGGCGCTCTCGCGGCACGTCGTCTGTGAGCGGCGCGCGGGCGAGGTCGCGGCGCGGTGCGTGGCCACGGTGGGGCTCGGGAACGCGCTCCGCGCCGGCGACCCTCCCGGTCCCTCCGGGCGCATCGGGACGATCAACGTGCTGTGTCAGGTCGGAGTGCCGCTCTCCGAGGAGGCGCTGCTGGAGGCGCTCTCCCTCGCCGCCGAGGCGCGCACGCTCGCGGTGCGCGAGGCGGGCGTCGCGAGCCAGATGAGCGGCGCGCCTGCGAGCGGCACCGGCACCGACTGCATCGTGATCGCCGCTCCGGAGCGGCCGAACGGGGCGCGGTACGCCGGGAAGCACACGGCGCTCGGCTACGTGGTCGGCGCGGCGGTGCACGACGCGGTGGCGCGCGGCGCGGCGGCGTGGCTCTCGGAGCGGGCTCGATGAGCGCGGCGGAGATCGTCCTCGTGGGTGGTGGGGTCCGCTCCGGGAAGAGCGCGTTCGCGCTTCACCTCGCGCGCGGGCTCGGCGCTCGCCGGGTCTTCGTGGCGACCGCGCAGGCGTTCGATCGCGAGATGGAGGAGCGGATCGCCGCGCACCACGCGGAGCGCGGCGGCGCGTTCCTCACGGTGGAGGAGCCGCTCGACCTCGCGGGCGCGCTCGAGCGCGCCGACGCCGACGTGGTCGTCGTCGACTGCCTCACGCTCTGGATCTCCAACCTGCTCCTGCGCGGCGACGGCGCCGCCGCCGTCGCGGCGCAGGTCGAGGCCGTCGCCGGGGTGCTGGCGCGCCGCCGCGTGCACGCGGTGCTCGTCACGAACGAGGTGGGCATGGGCGTCGTGCCGGAGAGCGCCCTCGGGCGCGCGTTCCGCGACGCGGCCGGCCGCGCTCACCAGCGGCTCGCCCGCGACGCCGACCGCATCTATCTCGCGACCCTCGGGTGCGTCCTGCGCCTCCGCCCCGGCCCCCTCACCCTCATCCACCCGGAGACCCCACCATGACCTCGCTCGAGACCACCTGCGCCGCGATCCCCCTGCCCGACTCGGCCGCCGCCGCCGCCGTGCAACGCCGGCTCGACGGCAAGACCAAGCCGCGCGGAAGCCTCGGGCGCCTGGAGGAGATCGCCTGCGCGCTCGCCGCGATCCAGGGCACCGCCACGCCGCGCGCGGCCGTGAAGGCGGTGGTGGTGATGGCCGGCGACCACGGGGTCGCCGCCGAGGGCGTCTCGGCGTACCCCCAGGAGGTGACCGCGCAGATGGTCGCCAACTTCGCTGCCGGCGGCGCGGCGATCAACGTGCTCGCGCGGCACGCCGGCGCCAGGGTGATCGTCGTGGACATGGGCGTGAAGCTCCCCATCCCCGGGCTCGCGGGCGTGCGCGACCGGCGCATCGGGGCGGGCACGCGCAACCTGGCGCGCGGCCCGGCGATGACCCGCGAGGAGGCGGCCAGGGCGGTCGAGGCCGGGATCGGCGTCGCTCGCGAGCTCGCCGACGAGGGCGTGCACGTGCTCGGGATCGGGGAGATGGGCATCGGCAACACCACGCCGGCGAGCGCGCTCACCGCTGCGTTCACGGGCCTCCCCGCGGCCGAGGTCACCGGGCGTGGCACCGGGATCGACGACGCCACTCACGCACACAAGGTCGACGTCGTGAATCGCGCGCTCGCGGTGAACCGTCCCGATCCGTCCGACCCGCTCGGCACGCTCGCCGCGCTGGGCGGGTTCGAGATCGCCGGGCTCGCCGGGGTGGTCCTCGGCGCGGCCGCGCGCCGCGTGCCCGTGGTGACGGACGGGTTCATCGCGAGCGCCGCCGCCCTCGCCGCCGCGCGCCTCGCGCCGCGCGCCGCGGACGCGGTGCTCGCGTCGCACCGCTCCGTGGAGGCGGGCCACCGCGCCGTGCTGCGCGCGCTCGGCAAGGAGCCGCTCCTCGCTCTCGACCTGCGGCTCGGCGAGGGGACTGGCGCGGCGCTCGCGTTCCACGTCATCGAGGCCGCCGCCCGCGTGCTCGACGAGATGGCGACGTTCGAGGGCGCGGGCGTCACCGACGCGGGGCGCTGACGAATGTCGCCCGGGCTCCACGCAGCGTCGGTCCTCGCCGGCGCCCTCACGCTCGACCTCGTCATCGGCGAGTTCCCGGCGCGCCTGCACCCGGTCGTCTGGATGGGGTGGGCGATCTCGGCGCTCGAGCGGCGCGCCCCCGTAGCCGGTCGCGCCGGGCCGCTGGCATACGGCGCGGTGATGGCGCTCGCGCTGCCGGCGCTCTTCGCTGGCGGCGCCCTGCTCCTCTGCCTGGCTGCGCGACCGTGGCCGGCGCTCTCGATCGCGGTGGAGGCGATGCTGCTCAAGTCGAGCTTCGCGGTGCGCGCCCTCGGCGACGCGGCGGGCGCGGTGTCGCGCGCGCTCGGGCGGGGCGCGCTCGACGAGGCGCGCGCGGCGCTGCGGGCGCTCTGCAGCCGGGACCCGGACCGCCTGGACGCGCCGCTCGTGGCGGCGGCGGCGGTGGAGTCCGTGGCGGAGAACGCGTCCGACAGCGCGGTCGCGCCGCTCCTCTTCTGGGCGGTCCTCGGCGTCCCCGGCGCGGTCGCGTACCGCGCGGTGAACACGCTCGACGCGCGGGTCGGGTACCGCGGGCGGCACGAGTGGCTCGGCAAGGCCTCAGCCCGGCTCGACGATCTCCTGAACCTCGTCCCTGCGCGCGTCACCGCCGCGCTCCTCCTCGTCGCGGGGCTCGCCTGCGGCGCCGACGCGCGGCGCGGGCTGGCGGTGCTCCTGCGCGACGGCGCCCGGACCGAGAGCCCGAACGCCGGGCGCCCGATGGCGGCGATGGCCGGCCTGCTCGGCGTCGAGCTCGAGAAGGTCGGGCAGTACCGGCTCGGCGATCCGATCCGGCCGGTCACCGCGGAAACCATCTCGGCGGCGTGGCGGATCGCCTTGCTCGCGGCGGTCGCCGCCGCGGCGGTCGGGGTCGCGCTCGCCGCGGCGACGGGGGGATGGCGTGAGCTCGCCTGACCGGCCCCGCGTCCACGGCGGCCCCGTCGCCGCCGAGCTCGCCGCGCTCGGTCTCGCGGCCGCCGACGTGATCGACTTCAGCGTGAACGTGAACCCGTACGGCCCTGCGCCGGCCGTCGCGGCGGCGGCGCGGGGCGCGGACGTCTCGCGCTACCCTGAGCCTCGGGCCGAGACGGTCCGGGCGGCCCTCGCCGCGCGGTGGCGGGTCGAGCCGGGCGGCGTCCTGTTCGCGCACGGCGCGGCGGAGCTCCTGTGGGATCTCGCCCGCCACGTCGCGCGCGCGGGCAGGCGAGCGCTGGTCGTCGAGCCCGCGTTCTCGGAGTTCCGCGCGGGCGTCGCGGCTGCCGGCGGCGACGCGATCGAGTGGTCGCCCGACCCGGCGCGTGGGCTCTCGGTGGACTTCGAGGCGGTGTCCGAGCGGCTCGCGTCCTCGGGCGCCGCCGCCGCCTACCTCGCCTCGCCGACGAGCCCCGCCGGCGCCGCCGTGCCCTCCGCCGACGTCGCGCGCCTCGCGCGCGCACACCCCCACGTCCTCTTCGTCCTCGACGAGTCGTTCCTCGCGCTCTCCGACCGGCACGCCGAGGCGGACGTCACGCTCCCCCTCAACGTCGCGCGCGTCCGCTCCCTCACCAAGGAGCACGCCATCCCGGGTCTGCGAGTGGGGTATCTCCTCGCCGACCCCGGGCTCATCGCCGCCCTCGACGCAGCGCGCCCGACCTGGTCGACGAGCGCCCCCGCGCAGGCCGCCGCGCTCGCCGCGCTCGGCGAGGAACCGTTCGTGGCGGCGAGCCGGGCCCGGCTCTCGGTCGACCGGGAGGCGCTCCGCCAGGGCCTCGCCCGGCTCGGCCTCGAGGCGCCGCCCTCCGTCGCGCCCTACCTCGTGTTCCGCGCCGGCGACGGCGCCGCGTTGCGCCGGCGGCTGCTCGCGCGACGCGTGCTGGTGCGGGACTGCACGTCGTTCGGCCTCCCCGGCTTCGTCCGCGTCGCGGCGCGGCCCGCCCAAGACCGCGAGGTGTTCCTCGCCTCGCTCGAGAAGGAGCTGTCATGACCGCCGCCGTCATCATGGTGCAGGGGACAGCCTCGTCGGTCGGCAAGAGTCTCGTCGTCACCGGCCTGTGCCGGCTGTTCCGGCGGGCGGGCCTGCGCGTCGCGCCCTTCAAGGCCCAGAACATGGCCCTCAACTCCGCCGTGACCGTGGACGGCGGCGAGATCGGACGCGCCCAGGCGGTGCAGGCGGAGGCGGCCGGCATCGACGCCGCCGTCGACATGAACCCGATCCTGCTCAAGCCCGAGGGGGACTCCCGCTCGCAGGTGATCGTGCTCGGCAGTCCATCGGGGAGCATGAGCGCCGCCGACTATCACGCCCGGAAGCCCGAGCTGCGGGCCGTGGTGCGCGAGGCGCTCGCGCGGCTCCGCCTCCAGGTCGACCTCGTCGTGATCGAGGGCGCCGGGAGCCCCGCAGAGGTGAACCTGAAGGAACGCGACATCGTCAACATGGACGTCGCGAAGGCGGCCGGCGCGCGGGTGCTCCTCGTGGGCGACATCGATCGGGGCGGCGTCCTGGCGGCCTTCGTCGGGACGCTGATGCTCCTCGAGCCCGACGAGCGCGCGCTCGTGGGCGGCTTCCTCGTGAACAAGTTCCGGGGCGACCTCAGGCTCCTCGAGCCGGGGCTCGCGTTCCTGCGCGAGCGGACGGGCGTGCCGGTCGCGGGCGTGCTCCCGTACCTGCGCGGGCTGCGGATCTCGGAGGAGGACTCGGTCTCGCTCGACCATCGCTGGCGGACCCGACGGGCCGCGCCGGGCGAGCTGGAGATCGCGATCGTGCGGCTCCCGCGCATCTCGAACTACGACGAGTTCGACGCGCTCGAGCACGAGCCGGGCGTGGTGGTGCGCTACGTCGATCGGCCGGAGGAGCTGCGCGGCGCGGATCTCGTGATCGTTCCGGGATCGAAGAGCACCGCGGCGGACCTGCGCTGGGTCCGCGAGAGCGGCGTCGCGCCGGCGCTCCGGGAGCGCGCTGCGCGAGGCGAGCCGGTCCTCGCGGTGTGCGGTGGCTGCCAGATGCTCGGCGACGCGCTGCTCGACCCGGATGGCGTGGAGTCGGATGAGGCCGAGGTGGCCGGGCTCGGGATCCTTCCGATCGTGACTCGCTTCCGGCGGCAGAAGACGACCGCGCGCGTGCGCGCGCACGCGGCCGCCAGGCTGCTCGCCCCCGCCGGCGGCGGCGAGGTGCGCGGGTACGAGATCCACATGGGAGAGGTCGAGCGGCTCTCCGGAGCGCCGGCGCTTCGGCTCGTCGCGCGGAACGGGGCGGCGTGCGATGCGGAGGACGGGGCGGTGTCGGCGGACGGCGCCGTCGTCGGGACGCTCGTCCACGGCGTGCTCGAGGACGACGCAGTGCGCGCGGCGCTGCTCGCGCGGCTCCGCGACCGGCGGAGCCTCGCCGCGCCCGCGGGCCCGCTCATCCCCAGCCGCGATGCGGAGTACGACCGGCTCGCCGACGCGCTCGCCACACACCTCGACTGGGAGCTCCTCTGCGGGCTCGCGGGCGTCAGGGTCGCCCGGCCGGCGGCGGTGGGCGCGTGAGCCGGCTCGCGGTCGCGCTCGCGTTTCTGACGCGGCTCCCGGCGCCGGTGCGGGCGGAGGCGGGCGCGCGCGAGGTGGGGCGCGCGATGCTGTTCTTCCCCGCGGTGGGCGCCGCGCTCGGCGCGGTCCTCGCTGCCGCCGGCCTCCTCCTCGTCCGCGCGCTGCCGCCGCCTCTCGCGGCGATCCTCGTCGTCGCGCTCGGGACCGCGATGACGGGCGCGCTTCACCTGGACGGCCTCGCCGACACCGCCGATGGGCTCGGAGGCGGAAGGAACGCGGAGGACGCGCTGCGGATCATGCGCGATCACGCGGTGGGCGCCTACGGCGCCGCGGCGCTCGTCCTCGCGCTGCTCGTGAAGGTGGCCGCGATCGCGGCACTCCTCAGTCGGCCCGGCGCCGCCGCATGGCTCCCGCTCGCGGGCGCGCTGTCGCGCTGGGTGCTCGTGCCTGTCGCCCGCCTCGCGCCGAGTGCGCGGCCCGACGGGCTCGGGGCCTCGGTGGCGGCGCACGTCGGCCCGCCCGAGGTGGCCGGCGCGACGGCGCTCGCGCTCGGCGTCGCGCTCGGCCTCGCGGGAGTCCGGGGCGCGGTGGCGTGGGCGACGGTCGCGCTCGCCGGCGCCGCGTTCGCCGGGTTTTGCCGTCGCCGCATCGGCGGGATGACCGGCGACACGCTGGGGGCCACGGGCGAGCTCGCCGAGGCGCTCGTGCTCGTGCTCGGCGTGGGGCTGGCGGCGCCGTGATAGCCCCGCGGCCGAGCGGCGCGACGCGCGTCATCCTCGTGCGGCACGGCGAGGCGGCGATCGAGCCGGGGCGGATCTGCGGGCGGCTCGATCCGCCGCTCTCGGCGGCGGGAAGGGCGCGGATCCGCCGGGTGGCGCGCTGGCTCCGCGAGATCGAGGTCGCGGCGGTGTGCGCGAGCCCGGCGCGGCGTGCAATGCAGACGGCGCGGCTCCTCGCCGCCGGCCGCTCGCTCGGGATCGAGCAGGTGCCGGGACTCCGGGAGGTGGACTTCGGCGCGTTCGAGGGGCTCACCTGGGAGGAGGCACGAGCGCGCGACCCGGAGACCTGCGCCGCCTGGCTCGCGCGCCCGCACGAGGTCACGTTCCCCGGCGGAGACGGGTTCCCGGGCATTTCGGCTCGTGCCCTCGAGGCGATGGCCGCTCTCCGCGCGAAGCACCCCGGCGAGACGGTGCTGGTGGTCGCCCATGCCGGCGTGAACCGGGCAATCCTGGCGGACGCGCTCGGGATGGAGGCCGCGGAGTCGTTCCGCATCGATCAGGTGCCCGGCGCCGTGAACCTGCTCGACTGGTTCGAGAGCGGCGCCGTCGTTCGGCTCGTCAACGGGGGTCCCGGCCGCGCTGGTCCGGACCCGGCCCCCCGGCCCCCGGTTCCCGGGGCGCGCTAGGAGGTATCGCCGCCGTCACCATCACCCCGTCCCCGCCTGCGTGCCCTGCACGATCGCGGCGACGGGAACGCCGCCCTCGAGCATGACGCGGCTCCCTGGCGCGGCGGGAATGCGCGGCCCGGGAGTGAGGATGCCGGCGAGGTTCAGCGGGTCGGACGCGGAGAGGTCGAGCCGGTCGGGGTTCCCATCCCCCGCGCGCCGCGCGGCGCGGAGCGCGTCCACCGCTTCCGGCAGCGCGAACTGCTCACCGCTGAAGCCCACCACGAAGCGACCGCCGCGGATCTCACCGCGCGCCTCGAGCGACCGGTAGACGCGGACGAGATCGCGCCAGGGCGGCGGGCGAGACTCGCGAGCCAGGACATCGCGGAAGACGACGCCGTAGCGGCGCAGGTACTGGCGCGCCACGCGGTCGAGCGTCTCCGGGGAGAGGTCGCCGTCCGTCCCGCGTCCGGCGGTACGTGGCGCGGAACTCTCGGTCGGGCGGGACGAGCTCGAGCCGGCCGCGACGCGGTCCGTGGGACGAAGCGCGGAACTCTCGGTCGGGGTCGGCCTCAGCAGCGCCCACCGTCCCCCCGCGCTGCCCGGTCGGGCGGCCCGCCCGCGCGCCGGCGGCGCGACGAGCGCGCGCAGCCCCGCGAACCCGTCGCAGGTCACGAGCCCCGCCGACACGAGCTCCCACAGCGCCTCCTCCGTCTCTCCGGGCGGTGCGCCGACCGCCGGTGCGAGCTCGGCGAGGAACGAGGCGCCACGCCGCGCGAGCACCGCGACGAGCGCGCCCGCGATCTCGCCGAGCGGCGGTCGCTCGGGCGCGATGGCCTCGAGCAGCCAGGGGAGCTCCTCGCGCAGCGCGAGCGTCACCGGGGCCGAGCGGGTGGGGGCGCCCTTGCGGCGCGGCGGGCCGTCCTGCGGCGGCGCCACGTGCAGCCGGCCCCAGGCGACCTCGCCGGACGAGCACAGCCCGTCCAGCAGGCCGGGCTCGTAGCCTGCGACGCGCGCGGGCAGGAGATCGCGCTCCCACGCGCCCGCGGCGGCGTGAAAGCCCTGGAGCATTCCCAGGACCTCGGCGAGGCCGCGCGCGCCGTGGAGCCGCGTGCCCGGCGCGACGTGCTGCCAGCGCGCGAGGAAGCGGAGGAACACGGCGGCGCTGGCGGGCTCGATCTCGCGGCGCAGCCGGCCGAGGGTGAGGCGGTGGATGCGCGCGAGCACGCTCCGCTCGCACCAGTGCGGCGCGTCGGCGGACCAGGGCGATCCGGCGAGGAAGGAGCCGCGAAGGACGAGCCCCTCGGCCTCGAGGCGGAGCAGCGCGGACGCGGCGGCGCTTTCGGAGAGCCCGATGCGCCCGGCGAGGTCGACGGCGGTGGTGGGGCCGAGGTGGGTGACCCAGCCGCGGACGAGGGCGAGGACCGGATCTTCGGGGATGCGCTCGGACGCGAGCGGGGAGAGGGGAGGGGAGAAGGTCGGGTTCGAGGTCGGGCTCGCGGTCGAGGTCGACGTCGATCCGCCCATCCCCCCCGCCGCCCCCCTCGCCGTCCCCACACGCTCCGCCGCCACCCACCACCGGCGCTCACCCACGGTCATCACGGCCGCCCGCCCCGCCGCCTCGAGCTCGCCGAGCCACCGCTCCCATCCGGACGCGGGCGCCAGCGGCAGGATCCCCAGATCGAGGAGCGCGTCGTGCACCTCGTCCGCGTCCCGCGGCGCGGGCCACACCTGCTCGGCGACCTCCGCGATGGCGGCGGGATCGAGCGCGCCGATGCCGCTCGCCTCGGCCGCCGGCAACGACCGCCGCACCGCGACGGCCCGCGCGCGGCGCTCCTCGAGCGGCGCGTCGTCGAGGAACGCCCAGGGCCGGGCGTTGAGGAGCTCGTGCGAGAGCGGCGAGGGCTCGGGCGTGTCCACCGCGAGCAGCCGCACCTCGCCGGCCGCGATCCGCGCGAGCAAGCTCCGGAGCCCGGCCGCGTCCATCGCCTCGGTGAGGCAGTCGCGCAGCGTCTCGCGCACGAGCGGGTGAGCGGGCACCTCGATCGGCCCGCCCGGCGCGTTGTCCTGGCAGGCGACCTGCGCCGGGAAGACCGCGGCGAGCAGGTCCTCGGCGCGCATCCGCGCGATGGGCGGAGGCATGCGCTTGCCCCTGAAGAGGCGGGGGATGGCGAGCGCGCGCGTGGCGTTCCAGCGCCAGCGCACGCCGAACATGGGCGCCTGGAGCACCGCCTGCTCGAGCACCTCGTCGAGCGTCGCGGGCGTGACGTAGGAGAAGATGGTCTCGAGCGGGAACGCGTGCTGCGGCCCGAGCGAGAGGAGCACGCCGTCGTCGGTCGCGGCGGCCTGCAGCTCGAAGTCGAACGTGCGGCAGAAGCGCTTGCGGAGCGCGAGCCCGAAGGCGCGGTTGGTGCGCGCGCCGAACGGCGCGTGCAGGACGAGCTGCATCCCGCCGGCCTCGTCGAAGAAGCGCTCCGCGACGAGCGTGTCCTGCGTGGGCAGCGCGCCGAGCGCCGCGCGCCCCGCCGCGAGGTAGTCCACCACCTGGCGCGCGCCCGCCTCGGGCAGCGCCGCCTCCGCCGCGAGCCAGGCGACGGCCGCCTGGGGGTCGGCGAGGCGCGGCTCGAGCTCCGCGCGCAGCGCCGACACCTCCGCCGACAGGGCGCCGCTCCGCCCCGGCGCCTCGGCGTTCCAGAACGGGACGCCCGGCGGAGCGCCGTGGGCGTCCTCGACCCGGACGATCCCGGCCTCCACGCGCCGGATCATCCAGGAGGTCGTGCCGAGCAGGAACACGTCGCCCGCCAGGCTCTCCACCGCGAAGTCCTCGTCCACCTGCCCGATGGTCACGCCCTCCGGCTCGGCCACCACGGCGTACTGCGCGGTGTCGGGGATGGTCCCGCCGCCGGTGAGCGCGGCGATGCGCGCTCCGCGCCGCGCCTTGACGCGGCCGTGCACGCCGTCGCGGTGGAGGAGCGCGGTGGTGCGGCCGGGCGTGGTGGCGATCCCCTCCGAGAGCATCTCCACCACCGCGTCGAAGTCGGCCCGCGCGAGGTCGTGGTACGGCCAGGCGCGCCGCGCGAGCGCGTAGAGGCGGTCCTCGTGGATCGACCCGCAGGTCGCCTCGGCCACGAGCTGCTGGGCGAGGACGTCGAGGGGCGCGGCCCGCACCGCGACGGGCTCGAGGCGCGCGCGCCGGAGCCCGCGCACGAGCGCGGCGCACTCCACGAGCTCGTCGCGGCTCATCGGGAAGAGCCGGCCCTTGGGCGTGCCGCCCCGCACGTGCGCGGCGCGCCCGATGCGCTGGGTGCCGGTGGAGATCGCCCCCGGCGAGCCGAGCTGGACGACGAGGTCCACCTCGCCCACGTCGATGCCGAGCTCGAGCGAGGCGGTCGCCACCACCGCGCGCAGCGCGCCCGCCTTCAGCTTCTCCTCCGTGGCGAGCCGGCGCTCGCGGGAGAGGCTGCCGTGGTGCGCCGACACCGCGCCCTCCCCGAGCCGCTCGACGAGCGCGTGCGCCGCCCGCTCCGCGAGCCTGCGGGTGCCCACGAACACGAGCGTGGAGCGGTGCTCGCGGATGAGGTCGGCCACCCGGTCGTAGGTCTCGGCCCACAGCTCCCTCGAGGCGACCGACGAGAGCTCGTCGCGCGGGACCTCGATCGCCACGTCGAAGCGGCGCCGGCGGCCGACCTCCACGATCGCGCAGCGCGGACGGCCCCGCGGATCGACCCGCTCCGAGCCGACGAGGAAGCGCGCCACCTCCTCCACCGGATCGACCGTGGCGGAGAGGCCGATGCGCTGGGGCCGCCGCCGCGCGAGCGCCTCGAGCCGCTCGAGGGAGAGCGCGAGGTGCGCGCCGCGCTTGTCGCCCGCGAGGGCGTGGATCTCGTCCACGATCACCGCCTCGACGTCGCCCAAGGAGGCCCGCCCGCTCTCGCTCGTGAGCAGGAGGTAGAGCGACTCGGGCGTGGTGACGAGGATGTGCGGCGGACGGAGCAGGAGCTTGCGCCGTGCCGAGGCGGGCGTGTCCCCGGTGCGGACCGCGACCCGGAGCTCGGGCAGCGTGAGCCCGGCCGCGTGGGCCGCGGCGCGGATCTCGGCGAGCGGCGCCTGCAGGTTCCTCGTGATGTCGTTGCCGAGCGCGCGCAGCGGCGAGACGTAGACGACGCGCGTCCGGTCGCCGAGCTCGCCGGCGAGCCCCTCCTTCAGGAGGGCGTCGATGGCGTGGAGGAACGCCGCGAGCGTCTTGCCCGAGCCCGTGGGCGCCGAGACGAGCACGTCGCGCCGCGCGTCGATCTCCCGCCAGGCGGGCGTCTGCGGCTCCGTCGCGTCGCCGAACCGCCGCGTGAACCAGTCGCGGACGACCGGGTGGAAGCTGTCGAGCACGCGCTTCTCTTAAGCGCCCCGCCCGGGCGACGCCCGCGTCTCGGGCTCCCCCCTATGATTCGTGCCTCAACCTCGACGGGGAGCCTCATGCTGCTCAAGGAAACCGCGCTCGTACGCCTGCTGTCCCTCAGGATCCCGGTGCTCCTCTTCGTCGGGCCCCGGGTGATGCGGCTCGACGAGGAGGTCTGCGAGATCGAGATCCCCCTCGGCTGGCGCACGCGGAACCACCTCGGCTCCATGTACTTCGGCGCGCTGTGCGCGGGCGCCGACCTGGCCGGCGGGCTGCACGCCGCGCGGCTCACCACCGTCGGGAAGTTCCGCGGCGTGAAGCTCGTCTTCGCCGACGTGAAGGGAGAGTTCCTGAAGCGCGCCGACGGCGACGTCCTCTTCCGCTGCGCCGACGGCGCGCGCGTCGCCGCGGCGGTGCGCAAGACGCACGAGACCGGCGAGCGCGTGACCTTGCCCGTCGGGATCACGGCGCTCGTGCCGGACAAGTACGGTGAGGAGCCGGTCGCGCGCTTCACGCTCGCGCTCTCGCTGAAGCGCGGCGACGGGCCGGTGCGGCTCGCCGAGGCGCCGCCGCGCGAGACCCGGACCGGTGGCGCCTGACGGCGCTCGCGAGCGCCGGTCGTGAGCTTCCGCTGTCGCGCGGGGAGCCCGGACGCTATGCTCCGGGCATGCGACTCCCCGCCTCCGTCGCCGTCCTCGCCGCAGCGCTCGCCCTCGTCGGGCCGGTCCGCGCGGTCGCGGCGCCCGGCACCGCGCGGGGCCGGTCCATCGCGGACGACTACGACCGCGCGCGCGCCGAGGCGCGCTCGCGCGGCGTGCCGCTCGTCGTGGACGTCTGGGCCCCCTGGTGACCCACCTGCCGCTTCATGCGGGCCTACGTCCTCCCGGACAAGCGGCTCCAGAAGCTCGCCGGACGGTTCGTCTGGCTCGACATCGACACGGAGAAGCCCAGGAACGCGGCCTTCGTCGGCAAGTTCCCGATCGACGCGTGGCCGAGCATCCTCGTCGTGAACCCGGAGGACGAGCGGGTGATCGTCCGCTGGGCCGGGACCGCGACGGCCGAGCAGATCGAGCGGATCGCGCTCGACGGTGAGCGCCAGCTCCGGGCCGGCGAGGTGTCGCGCGCGGAGGAGGCGCTCGCGCGCGCGGACCGGCTCCTCGGCGCGCGGAGGCACGCGGAGGCCGCGGTGGCCTACCACGAGGCGCTCGCGGCGGGCGGCAAGAGCTTCCCGGCGCGGGAGCGCGCCTCCGAGGCCGCGGTCCAGGCGCTCTCGATGGCGGGCGACCCCGCCGGCTGCGCGCGCGCGGCGGGCGAGGTCCTGCCCGGCCTCCGCGGCGCGAGCGCGGCGCGCGTCGCCGCCCAGGGGCTCTCGTGCGCGCTCGAGCTCGAGGACGCCAAGGCGCGCGCGGCGGAGGTCGCCGCGCTCGAGCCCGGCGCGCGGCGTGCGCTGGACGCGCGCGGGGTCCTCGCGGACGACCGCTCCTGGCTGTACGACGTCCTCTCCTCGGCGCGGGCCGAGGCGGGGGACGCGGCCGGGGCGAAGGCGCTCGCGCGCCGCTGGCTCGCGTTCCTGGACGGGGAGGCCCGCCGCGCGCCGACCCCGCTCGCGCGCTCCGCCTTCGACGGGCAGCGGCTCCAGGCGGCGCTGCGCATCGGCGAGCCGGAGCGCATGCTCCCGGCGCTCCTCGCGTCCGAGCGCGAGCTGCCCGGCGAGTACGTGCCCCCCACGAACCTCGGTGTCCTCTACCTCGCCCTCGGGCGGCCGGCCGACGCGCTCGGCGCCGCCGACCGCGCGCTCGCGCTCGCGGAGGGACCGCGCCGGATCCGGGTGCTGGTGCTCCGCGCGGAGGCGCAGGCGAAGCTCGGCGATCGCCCCGGCGCGCGCGCGACGCTCGAGCGCGCCATGAGCGACGGCGAGGCGATGCCCGAGGCGTCGAGGCCGCGCGGCTATCTCCGGAAGGCGAAGAAGCTGCTCGGCGAGCTGGGGACGTCGTGACCCGCGGCGGGGCGCCGTCCGCGCCCCGCATCCTCACCGGCACGGGTACAGGCTCTCGGTGAACCACCAGCGGCCGTCGCGCCGCACGAAGCAGAGCGGCGCCCCGGGCGTCCCGAGGCCGGGCGCTCGGTAGTCGATGCAGGGCAGGCCGGCCGGCCCCGCGCGGGCGTCCGCGCGGAACGCGACGAGCACCGCCACCTCGCGCGCCTCGCGGAAGAAGGCGCGCAGCGAGCGGGCCATCCCGGGGAAGGGGACGTGGCCGGGTCCGCCGAAGAAGACGCCGTGCAGCCAGCTCCCCTCCGCGCGGAGATCCTGCTCGACCCGCTCGCGCGGCACGACGCGGTCGCCGCAGCGCAGCCCGTCCGGCGGGACGCGCGCCACGACGGCCCCGACGTCGCCCGCCTCGATGGCGCGCTGCAGCTCGCCGCCGAGCCGGATGAGCTCACGCGCGATCGCCTCCCGGCGGCGCTCGACCGACTCCTTTCCACCGGCGGGAGAGGCCGCCTTCGGGGCCGCGCGGCCCGGCGTGGCGCGGGGCGCCTCGGCGGCGCGCGCGGGGGAGGCCGTGAGCGCCATCGCGAGGAGCACGGTGAGGAGCGGCCGCACGGCCGAACCGTAGGCGAGCGCCGCGGGCGCTGCAACGGAGAGTCTGGTCGCGGTCGGGTCCGAGGCCGGTCGTCCCGGCGCGAGGTCCGGCCCGACGTCTCCCTCGTCACTCGCCCGCGGCCGGCTCACGGGATGCGGTACTTCAGCAGGTGCGCCTCGAGCGGGCCGTTCCAGAGCCGGTGATCCACCTCGGGCCGGAGCGCGATCGCACGCTCGAGGAGCGGGTTCCCCGAGAGCACGACGGCGGTCCACCCGGAGTGGCGGGCGAGCATCTCGGCGAGGCCGCGGTAGAAGCCTCCGAGCTTCTTCTGCTGCACGCGCGGGTCCTCCTCGCCCGACATGAGCCGCTCGCCGTAGGGCGGGTTCGTGACGAGGAAGCCGCGCGCCGCGATGGGCTGGAGCTCGCGCGCGTCGCCGCGCTCGATGGTCACGTCCGCGGCCACCCCGGCGGCGGCGGCGTTGCGGTGGAGGGCGTCGATGGCCTTGGTGTGGAGATCGCGGGCGAGCACCGGCGCGGGCGCGCGCGGGAGGATCGCCTCGCGCGCCTCGACCTTCATGCGGTCCCAGGCGGACTGGGGGGCGCCGCGGTACATCGGCCAGCGCTGGAAGCCGAACGCGCGGCCGAGGCCGGGCGCGACGTGGCGGGCGCGGAGCGCGTGCTCGATCGCGAGCGTCCCGGAGCCGGCCATCGGATCCACGAACGGCGCCTCGGGGTCCACGCCGCCGAGGAGCAGGATCGCGGCGGCGAGGGTCTCCTTGAGCGGCGCCAGGGTGGCCGCGCCGCCGCGGTAGCCGCGGCGGTGGAGCGGCTCGCCGGCGAGGTCGAGCGAGAGGGCCGCCTCGTCGCGGGCGAGGTGGAGGACGATGCGGACGTCGGGATCCTTGGCATCGACGTCGGGGCGCGCGCCGAGCGCCTCGCGGAGCACGTCCACCGCCGCGTCCTTCACCTTGAGCGCAGCGTACCCCGAGTGCGTGATGGCGGAGGAGGTGACCGTCGCCTCGACCGCGAGGGTGGTCCGGAGCGTGAGCCACTCGCCCCAGGCCACCTGGCGCGCGCCCTCGTAGAGCGCCTCCGGCGACGGGGCGGGGAACCGCGCGAGCTCGAGGAGCACGCGCATCGCCGTGCGCGCGTGCAGGCAGGCCTTCATGCCGGCCTCGAGCGGGCCCTCGAAGGAGACGCCGCCGCGGTCGCCGCGCACGGCGGGGAGGCGGAGCGCGGACAGCTCTCGGCGGAGGGCACCCTCGGTACCCTTCGCGCACGTCGCGAAGAAGCGCATCGCCGTCTTTTACCTCGGCCGGGCCGCGCTGGCGCGCGCGCCGCCGTCGAACACGCCGAGCCTGACCGACCCCTTGGCCGTGCGCTTCGCCGCGTACATGAGCTCGTCCGCGCGCGCCATCATCTCGTCCACCGAGACGGCGGGCTTCCGGAACACCGCCGCCCCGACGCTGAAGCGCACCGCCCAGCCGTGCCGGTCCATCGTCTCCCGCAGCGTCCCCTGGAGCCGCGCGAGGAGCGCCTCCGCCATCGGCTCGTCGGTCTCCGGGAGCAGGAGCCCGAACTCGTCGCCTCCCAGGCGCGCGACCGAGTCGATGGCGCGGGTCGCCGACCGGAGCGTCCGCCCGACGACGGCGAGCAGCGCGTCGCCCTCCGCGTGGCCGAGCCGGTCGTTCACGTCCTTGAAGTCGTCGCAGTCCACGTAGGCGAACGTGAGCGGCCGGCGGTGCCGCCGCGCGCGCTCCAGCTCCAGCGTGGCGGCCTCGATGAAGGCGCGCCGGTTGGGGATGTGCGTGAGCGTGTCGGTGCGGGCGAGGAGCTCCTCCGCCTCGAGCCGGACCCGGAGCGCGTTCAGGACGAGGACGAGCGCGAGCGAGGTGCCGAGCTGGATGACGCCGTTCCAGCCGAGCACCGCCACCGGCAGCGCGCGCCCGCCCGACTCGAGCCGGTACAGCGTGTCGGCGGCGGTGGCGACCACGGCGCCGCCGATCGAGAGCGCGACCCCGCCCCGCAGCGTGACGAACCAGGTGCTGAAGCCGATCGGCGCGAGGTAGAGCAGGATGAGCGAGACGTCCGTGCCGGTGAGGTAGTCGGCGAAGCCGACGCAGACCGTCATCCCGAACGCGGCCGCGAGCCAGGCCGCGCGCGCGAGCCCGGAGGGCGCCCCCGCGCCGAGCGCGGCGCGTGACGGGGCGTGGACGCCGGGCGGCGGCGGGGTGGGCGGGCCCTCGGTCGGCCGTCCTCTGGATCGCAGGCGCACGCGCGGTGTCCGTTCAATCCCGGCGCCGGGGCGCCGTGTCAAGCGGGCGGGAGCCTAGCGCCCCGCGGCCACCTCGACGCGGCGGTTGGCGGCGCGGCCGCGCGCCGTGAAGTTGGGGAGGAGCGGGCTCTCGCCGCCTCGTCCGACCCAGCTCACCCGCGCGCGGGAGAGGCCGAGCTGCAGGAGCCGCTCGCCCGCCGCGCGCGCCATCGCGCTCGAGAGCTCCACGTCGCCGGCGCGATCGTCGGTCGCGTCCACGAACGCCTCGACGCGGACCGGGACGCCCGGCGAGGCGCCGAGCGCGATCGCGAGGTCGGCGAGGCCGCCGTCGCGGAGCAGCTCGGCCGTGCGGCCGGAGAACGCGACGTCCTCGACGACCACCCGCTCGCCGGCCGCGAGCCTCCGGGCCCACTCCGCCTGGCGCGGCGTCCGCGGCTGCACCTCGGAGGCCGGCGCGGCGGGCGCGGGCGCCTTCGCCTCCGCGACCGCCGGCACCACCGCGGGCTGCGGGTCGGGCCGGGCGCCCTGGCGCGGCTCCGCGAGGGCGAAGCGCCGGAGCGCCTGCGTGCGCGCCGGATCGAAGCACTGCTTGCGGCCGGGGTCGCCGATCCTGGCGAGCATCGGGCGGGCGAGCTCGTCCACCGTGCGCCGGACGGCCTCCTCCGGCGACTCGCCGGGCGCGGCGTGGACCACCGCGTTCCGCGCGAACAGCAGGCGGTGCGCTCCGGTGACGGCGACGCGCACCGACACGAGCAGGGGGGCGTCCTCGCCCTTTCCCCCGCCCTCGACGGTGCCGTACACCGCCGCGTCGGCGCCCACGAGCTCCGCGAGCTCGAGCGCGAGGCTCGGGGCGATCCCGGCGGGCAGCTCGAGCGGAGTGTCGCGGAAGACCGCGCGCAGCTCGGGGATGGGGAACACGCGCGCCCGCGAGGGATCGACCCCGGAGAGGAGCGCCGAGGTGGCGGCTTCCGCGGCGAGCGCGACGTCGGAGGCGTTCTCGAACGGCGCGACGAGGAGGCACCGCGCGCGCGCGAGCTCCGCGCCGCGGAGCATCGCACCGTTCGGCGTGAGCGTCGCGGGCTCCGCGACGGGGGCGGACGCGCAGCCGAGCGCGAGCGCGAGCGAGGCGGAGAGCGCGAGGCGTCGCATGCGCGCGCCATCGTACCGCGAGCCGCGCCCCGCGCGGGGACCCGCCCTGGGCCGTTCACCGTTCCGTCGCATGGCGGTCATCAGCCTGTCACAGCAGCGTGCGTTAAGCTCGTCCCGTGACGTCCGTACTTCTGGTCGACGACGAGCGGGATCTCCTCTCGCTCCTGGACTTCAACCTGCGAGCCGCCGGGTTCGAGACCCTCCTCGCCACCACGGGCGAGCAGGCGCTGATCCAGCTCAGGCGCAGGGTTCCGGACATCGTCCTCCTCGACCTCATGTTGCCCGACGTGTCGGGCACCGAGGTGTGCCGGCAGATCAAGGCGGACCCCCGCACGCGGCACGTCCCGGTGGTGATGCTCACGGCCAAGGGGGACGAGCTCGACCGCGTGGTCGGCTTCGAGGTCGGGGCCGACGACTACGTGACGAAGCCGTTCAGCGTGCGCGAGCTCGTGCTGCGCCTCAAGGCCGTCGCGCGCCGCGCCGGCGGGGGGCGCTCGGCGGAGCGGCCTCCCGAGTCGGTCGGGCCCATCCGCGTGGACGTGGACGCGCACCGCGCCTTCGTGGACGGCGCGGAGGTGCAGCTCACGCCCCTCGAGTTCAGGCTCCTCACGACGTTCATGGCGCGGCTCGGCCGCGTCCAGTCGCGCGAGCAGCTCCTCGAGGACGTCTGGGAGATGTCGTCGGAGGTCGAGACGCGCACCGTCGACACGCACGTGAAGCGGCTGCGCGAGAAGCTGGGATCGGGCAGGGATCTGCTGGAGACGGTGAGGGGGATCGGCTACCGGCTGATCGACCCCGACGAGAAAGGCTAGCGCGTGCTCGGCCGCACCCCCCTGAACGCCGCCATCCGCGCGCTGCGCGCCGAGCTCGCGGGGGGGCCGCCGGCGGATCTGGGCCGCGACGTGCGCGAGCTCGCGGAGCTCCTCGCCGCGCGCGCGCCGCGCCGGGGCGGTGCGCTCCACCCGGACGCGACCGAGCAGGAGCTCCTCGCGGCGCTCCCCGACGCCGCCGCGCTCGTGTCGCGCGACGGCTGGGTGCGCGTCTCCAACGCCGCCTTCGACACGCTCGCCGCGAGCGGGCGCGCCGCCGGGCTCACGCCGCTCGAGATCACGCGGAGCGCGGAGCTGTCCGAGGCGGTGAAGCGCGCCCTCGAGGGCACCGCGCGCAAGCTCGAGCTGCAGCTCGGCCGCCGCACCTGGCTCGTCCACCTCGCGCCGCTCCTCCGCGGCGAGGTGCTCCTCCTGCTCCGAGACGTCACCGAGGCGAAGCGCGCGGCCGCGACCCGGCGCGACTTCGTGGCGAACGCGAGCCACGAGCTCCGCACCCCGGTGGCGGCCATCCGCGCCGCCGCCGAGACGCTGCTCGCCGGCGCGCTCGAGGATCCCGCCGCCGCGCGCGAGTTCGTGGGCATCGTGGCGCGGCACGCGGAGCGGCTGTCGCGGCTCACCCAGGACCTGCTCGACCTCTCGCGCATCGAGTCGCGCCAGTGGTCGTTCGAGCTCGCGCCCGTCGACGCGGCGCACGTGACGGCGCAGGCCGTGGACCTCGTCGCGGCGGCCGCGCGCGGGAAGGGCCTCCGGCTCGCCGCCGAGGTGCCGGAGGAGGCGCGGGTGCGGGCGGACGCGCGCGCGCTCGAGCAGGTGCTCGTGAACCTCGTCGAGAACGCCGTGAAGTACACGGCGGAGGGCGGCGTGACCGTCGGCGCCGAGCGCGAGGGGGACGGGTGGGTGCTGTCGGTGACGGACACCGGCCCGGGCATCGACCGCCATCACCTGCCGCGGCTCTTCGAGCGCTTCTACCGCATCGACCCGGGCCGCGCGCGCGACCACGGCGGCACCGGCCTCGGCCTCGCCATCGTGAAGCACCTCGTGCAGGGGATGGGCGGCGAGGTCGGCGTCGAGAGCGGCGCGAGCGGCTCGCGGTTCTGGGTGCGGCTCCCCGCCGCCTGAGCTCCGTCGCCGCGCCGATCGCCCGTCCTTCCCGCCCGGGCAGCGCCGCGTGCCGAGTTCGCCGTTTCGTCACGCCGCCGCCGTGGGCGCGTCATCGCCGGCCCCTAGAAACGTGCCCGGACCGAGCCTTCGCTCGACCTCACGAAAGGGTCCGACACCTCATGAACCGCCTCACCGCCGTCCTCGCCGTGCTCGCGCTCCCCGCGCTCGCGCGCGCGCAGGAGGCCGCCGCCGCGCCCCAGCAGGCCCCCGCCGAGCAGCAGGCCCCCGCCGCCGCTCAGGGCGGGCAGGAAGAGACTCCGTTCGACGGCTCCGCCATCCAGGGCAAGGTCGACTCCCTCGCGGAGCAGTACGCGGAGACGAAGACCGACGTGGCGAGCCTCAAGAAGCTCAAGTTCTCCGGCTACATCCAGGGCCGCTACGCCTGGCAGGAGAGCACCGCCGCCGACTTCAACACGACGCCCGAGAGCGCCCCGGCGCAGCAGGGGTTCTTCATCCGCCGCGGCCGCCTCAAGGCGGCGTACGACGCGGACTGGTCGCAGTTCGTCCTCCAGCTCGACGCGACCCCCGCCGGCGTCTCGGCGAAGGAGGCGTTCGCTTCCATCAAGCTGCCGTGGCAGGGCTTCGCCATCGACGCGGGCCTCCAGCTCTTCCCCTTCGGCTACGAGGTCGGCGTCCGCTCCTCGTCGGATCTCGACCTCCTCGAGCGCTCCGCGGTCGTCCGCGCCTACCTCGCCGGTGAGTACGACCTCGGCGTCGCCCTGAAGGGCGTGTACGGGCCGCTCAACTTCAAGGTCGGCCTCTTCAACGGGGACGGCGTCGACGCGAAGCAGGCGGGCTACGACAACGACCAGCGCAAGGACGTGATCGGCCGCCTCGGCGTCGACCTCGGGATGCTCACCGGCGGCGTGTCGGGCTGGTACGGCAAGACCGTGAACTACGTCGCCTCCGACGACCCCGAGTACGACCGCTACCGCCTCGGCGCGGACGCGCAGCTCTACCTCGATCTCCTCCCCGTGGGCGGCACCGCGCTCAAGGGTGAGTACATCTGGGGCCGCACGACCATCAGCGACAAGAACGGCGGCGCGGGCGACAAGCTCGGCAAGACGGGGCACGGCTGGTACGGGCTCGCCACCCAGAACGTGGGGCGCTACCACCAGGTCGCGTTCCGCTACGAGGAGTTCACGGCGGACAACACGCTCCCGCTCACCGGCACGAACGTGAAGACCGCCCGCGAGATCCAGGCGGCCGTGCATACCTTCGTGGGCGAGGGCGGGAAGATCTCCCTCGCCTGGGCGCACCCGATGAACGGCGACCGGGCCCCGGGCGTTTCGTCCGACCCCAAGCGCGACCAGTTCATCGTCCAGGCGCAGGCCAAGTTCTAGTCACCCAGGGAACAGGAGAAGACACGAATGAAGCGCACGCTCATCGCCCTCGTCGCGGCCATCGCGCCGGCCCTCGCCAGCGCCGCCGTGACCGTGAAGGGCTCCGACACGATGGTCATCCTCGCCCAGCGCTGGGCCGAGGAGTACATGAAGCAGAACACCGGCAAGCGCGTCCAGGTGACGGGCGGCGGCTCGGGCGTCGGCATCGCCGCCCTCATCAACGGGACGACCGACATCGCGAACGCGTCGCGCGCGATGAAGGACGCGGAGAAGGGCAAGGTGCGGGAGCGCTACAACATCCTGCCCACCGAGACCGCCGTCGCGAAGGACGGCGTCGCGATCTACGTGAACGCCGCGAACCCCGTGCAGCAGCTCACGATCGAGCAGCTCGAGAAGATCTACGCGGGCGACGTGACGAACTGGAAGGACGTCGGCGGCAGCGACGCGCCCATCGTCCTCTACTCGCGCGAGAACTCGTCGGGCACCTACGTCTTCTTCAAGGAGAACGTGCTCAAGGGCGCCGACTACGCGTCCTCCGCGCAGACGCTGCCCGGCACGGCCGCGGTGGTGAACGCGGTCGCGAAGGAGAAGAACGGCATCGGGTACGGCGGCGCGGCGTACGCGAAGGGCGTGAAGGAGGTCAAGGTGGTCGGCGCGGACGGCCAGGGCTACACGCCGAGCGCGGAGAACGTCGCCTCCGGCAAGTACCCGCTCTCCCGGCCGCTCTTCATGTACACGCGCGGCAAGCCCTCCGGCGAGGCCAAGGCGTTCATCGACTACTGCCTCTCCCCCGCCGGGCAGAAGATCGTCACCCAGGTCGGCTACTTCCCCGTCAAGTAGCGAGCAAGGACATCGTCGCTCGCCCGGCGCGAGCCGGGCGGGCGGCGCCGTGTCACACGGACGCGACGCGACCGTCACGCGGGCGTCACCGAGCCGTGCGAGAACCCCCGCCCGTGGAACAGGTCATTGCCGAAACCGGGGAGGAGGCGGTGGCACGCCCCTCCCCGTCGATGCGACGGAGGCAGCTCCGTGAGGCGGCGATCCAGGCGGTCATCACCCTGGTCGCGCTCACCGGCATCGCCGCCGTCGTCCTCATCTTCGTCTTCGTCGCGCGCGAGGCGCTCCCGATCGTCACCTCGCCGGAGGTCCGGGAGGAGACGGACCTCGCGCGCATGTTCCTCCCCCAGGCCTGGCGCGCCGGGCGGCCGGCCTTCTTCAGCTGGCAGCCGGTCTCCGAGATCCCGAAGTACTCGATGGTCCCGCTGTTCGTCGGGACCCTCAAGGTGACGGCGGTCGCCATGCTCGTGTCGGTGCCGGTGGGCGTCGCGGCGGCGCTCTTCACCTCCGAGTTCGCGCCCCGGCGGCTGCGCGAGGTGCTGAAGCCGACGATCGAGCTCCTCGCCGGCATCCCTTCCGTGGTGCTCGGGTTCTTCGCGCTCATCGTGCTCGCGAGCGTCCTCCAGGACACGTTCGGCTTCACCTCGCGGCTGAACGCGGTGGTGGCCGGGGTCGCGCTCGCCCTCACCGTGGTGCCGGTCATCTTCACGGTCAGCGAGGACGCGCTCACCGCGGTCCCGCGCAGCTACCGCGAGGCGTCGCTCGCGCTCGGGGCCACCCGGTGGGAGACGGCGTTCAAGGTGGTGCTGCCCGCCGCGGCCCCGGGCGTGCTCGCCGCGGTGGTGCTCGGCTTCGGCCGCTCCATCGGCGAGACGATGATCGTTCTCATGGCCTCCGGCAACGCCGCGATGACGACCTTCAGCCTCGGGGACTCGGTCCGCACGCTGCCCGCCACCATCGCCGCGGAGATGGGCGAGGTGGTGTTCGGGGGCACCCACTACGCGGTGCTGTTCTTCATCGGGGTGGAGCTGTTCCTCTTCACCTTCGTGCTCAACTCGCTCGCGGCGGCGTTCGTGAAGCGGCTCGTGCGGCGCATGGCGGGGACCGCGTGAGCGTCGCCAGCCGCAAGACCCTCGGCGCCGCGCTGACGGTCCTCACCGGGGCCGCCGCCGCGCTCGTCGTCGCCATGCTGGCGGTGATCCTCGTGGACGTGTTCCGCGGGGGCGCCGGCCGGGTGAGCTGGGAGTTCCTCACCTCCTCGCCGGAGGAGGGGATGACCGCGGGCGGCATCTTCCCCGCCATCTACGGCACCGCGGTGATGACGCTCATCATGACGGTCGCCGTCATGCCGGTCGGCGTCCTCACGGCGGTCTACCTGCACGAGTACGCGGCGCCGAGCTCGCGCATGGCGGCGCTCGTGCGCGTCGCCGTCACGAACCTCGCCGGCGTGCCGTCGATCGTCTTCGGCCTGTTCGGCCTCGGCTTCTTCATCCAGTTCGTGGGCGGGGCGCTCGACCACGCGCTCTCCCCGCCGGGCGAGCTCCACTACGGGCGCCCCGCGCTCCTGTGGGCCGCGCTCACGCTCGCGGTGCTGACCCTCCCGGTGGTCATCGTCGCGACCGAGGAGGCGCTCCGCGCCGTCCCGCGCGAGCACCGAGACGCGAGCCTCGCGCTCGGCGCGACCCGCTCGCAGACCCTCGCCCGCGTCGTTCTCCCCCAGGCGCTCCCGGGTATCCTCACCGGCGCGATCCTCGCCGTGGCGCGCGGCGCCGGCGAGGTGGCACCCCTCCTGTTCACGGGGGTCGCCTACTTCCTCCCCGAGCTGCCCGGCTCCGTGTGGTCGCAGTTCATGCACCTCGGCTACCACGTCTACGTGCTCGCGACGCAGTCGCCCGACGTCGAGGCGACGCGCCCCCTGCTCTACGCGACGGTGTTCGTGCTGCTCGCGCTCACCTTCGCCCTGAACCTCGTCGCGATCGCCATCCGCACCCGCACCCGCCGCAAGGCCGCCGCCGGACACTGAGATGACGAGCATCCCCCAGCACGCCTCCGCCGCCCCGAAGATGGAGACCCGCGGGCTCGAGATCCGCTACGGCCCGAAGGCCGCCGTGAAGGGCGTGAGCCTCACGCTCCCCGAGCGCCAGGTCACCGCGCTCATCGGCCCCTCGGGCTGCGGCAAGTCCACCTTCCTGCGGGCGCTCAACCGGATGAACGACCTCATCCCGGGCGCCAGCGCCTCGGGCGAGATCCTGCTCGACGGCCGCAGCATCTACGCGGGGCACCTCGACGCCGTCGAGCTGCGCCGGCGCGTGGGCATGGTGTTCCAGAAGTCGAACCCGTTCCCGAAGTCGATCTTCGAGAACGTCGCCTACGGCCTGCGCATCGGCGGCCTCTCCGACAAGCGGGAGCTCGGGGAGCGCATCGAGCGCTCGCTGCACTCGGCGGCGCTCTGGGACGAGGTGAAGGACCGCCTCGGGGAGAGCGCCATGGGCCTCTCGGGCGGCCAGCAGCAGCGGCTCTGCATCGCGCGGGCGCTGGCGGTCGAGCCGGAGGTGCTGCTCATGGACGAGCCCGCGAGCGCGCTCGACCCCATCGCCACGGCCAAGATCGAGGACCTCATCCACGAGCTGAAGGCGCGCTACACGATCGCCATCGTCACCCACAACATGCAGCAGGCGGCGCGCGTGTCGGACCAGACCGCCTTCTTCTACATGGGCGAGCTCGTCGAGGTCGGGCCCACCGAGCAGATCTTCACGACGCCACGCGAGCAGCGCACCGAGGATTACGTCACCGGCAAGTTCGGCTAGGCTTCTCCTCGAGGACGATCATGGCGACGACCCATACCGACAAGACGTACGAGGCGGAGCTCCGGGAGCTCCGCGACCGGCTGCTCGCGATGGGGGGCCTGGTCGAGCAGGCCATCGTCTCGAGCGTGCGCGCGGTCACCGAGCGCGACGTGGAGCTCGCCGAGCAGGTGAAGCTGCGGGACCGCGAGATCAACCGGATGGAGGTGGACGTGGACGGCCAGTGCCGGCGCATCCTCGCCCTGCGCCAGCCGGCCGCCTCCGACCTGCGCTTCATCACGACCGCGCTCAAGATCGTGGTGGACCTGGAGCGGATGGGCGATCTCGCGGTGAACGTCGCCGAGCGCGCGCTCGACCTCGCCCAGGCGCCCGCCTTCGCGCCCACCCATGACCTCGCCAAGATCGCGGACCTCGCCGAGGCGCAGCTCAAGAAGGCGCTCGACGCGTTCGTCACCGGAGACGTCGCGAAGGCCGAGGAGGTCATGAAGAGCGACGAGCTCATCGACGCCCTCTACCTCAAGATCTTCAACGACATGCTCGGCCGCATGATGGAGGACTCGAAGAACATCCGCCGCGCGACCGCGCTCATGTTCGCCGCGAAGCACCTCGAGCGCTTCGGCGACCACGCGACGAACCTCGCCGAGATGGTCGTCTACATGGTCCGCGGCACCGACGTGCGTCACCCGCGGAGCCGCGCGCCGGGCGTCCCCGGCGCGTAGGCGGCGGTCGCCGCGAGCGCGCCGCCGAGGCGCCCTGGCCGTGGAAGAGGCGCCTCTCGCGCGCGGAGCGGCCTCGCGCCCGAGCCGGCGCCGACGCCTGTCGCTGCGAGGCGCCGCTCCCCCGAGGTCAGGGCTGCCGCGTGGCGGGCGTCGAGGTGCCGCCGACCGCCCCCGCTGCGCCGGATCCCGAGCCCTCCGGGGCGCCACCCGCGGGCGGCGACATCCCCGACGTGCCGCCCGCGCCGGGCGACTGCGTCGCGCCGTTCCCGCCGGTGGTCCCGGCTGCGCCCGTCCCGCTCCCGGTCGTGCCCGCGGGGACGCAGGTGGTCCCGCCCGCGCTCCCGCCGGTCCCGGTCCCCGCGCCCGTGGCGCCCGAGCCGGTCCCCTGCGCCGCGCCCGCCGCCGCTCCGGCCGTCGCGCCGTCACCGGGGGTCGTGGCGGTGGAGGGCACTCCGGCGCTCGTCGCGGGGACCATGCCCGGCGGGCAGGGCTGAGCGCCCGTGCCGCCCGTCATCCCGGCGCTGCCGGCCGTTCCGGCGGCCCCGGCGGTCCCGGCCGCGCCCGGCGTCGTCCCTGCGGTGGTCGAGTCGGTGGTGCCCGCGCCCGCCTGGCCGGGCTGCGCAGCGCCGGCGGTGCCGGCTCCGGCGGAGCCCGCGGCGCCAGGCTGTCCGGCGGTCGTGCCCGCCTGGGCGAGGGTGAGCGCCGGCGCCAGGAGCGCCGCCGCGATCGAGAGCTTCCGCATGTGGATTCCTCCCGCCCGAACGGATGCGCATCGCGCGACGAGCGCGCGCGCTCACCCGCCGGCTCAGGAGACGAGGAGGCGGGCCGCGAGCCCGGCCGCCACCCCGAGGAGCGCGCCGGCGCCCACGTCGAGCGGGTAGTGCGCGCCCAGGTACACGCGCGAGAGCCCGATGCCCACCGCGAGGAGCAGCGCCAGCGGCCCCAGCCCCTTGGGCTCGCCGGCGTAGGCCACCGCCACGCCGAACGCGGCGGCGGTGTGGCCGGACGGGAACGAGAAGCGGTCGGGGTTCTGCGCCAGGGCCTCGAAGCCCGCGATCGAGACGTCCGGCCGCGCGCGGGTGAGGCTGCGCTTCAGCGACTGGGAGAGGACCGTCGCGAGCAGCGAGGCCGCCCCGAGCCGCAGCCCGAGGTGCTTGCCCTGCGCGGTCCCGGTGGCGAGCAGCGCGAGGCCGGCGAAGGTCCAGCTCTTCGCGTCGCCCGCGTGCGTCAGCGCCCGCGCGACCGCCGTCCGCCACGGGCTGTGGAAGCGGCTGAACGAGAGGAGGAGCGCCTCGTCGAAGGAGAGGATACGGGCCAGGCGACCGGTCCGGATGACGACCGTCGCCGTGGACGGGTCGATGGCGATCGAGGCGCCACCGCCCGCGTCGATCTCGATGGCGCCGCCTGGGGTGGTGGGGTCGTGGCTCATCTGGCTGCAGGGTGCCGCGCGCCCGTTTCGGCGACGCGGCCCGCCTGCAACATCTGGGTGACGTCTCCCTGCAGCAACTCCCCGAAAGCGGTGAAGAGCTCGCCCGTCAGGTAGCGCGTGCCGCGCGGATCGCGGCGCCGCCGGGCGCGCAGGAGATCGTTCGAGGCGGGATCGTCCGGCCGTGAAAGGTCCATGCGCGCGCGCTCGACGCCCGTGCGGGCGCGGTGCAGGAGGAACACCGTCGTGCCCTCGACGCGCTCGACGAGCGCGACGTGCGTGAAGCGATCGTCGAGCCGCCGATCGCGATCGCGGTCGTAGCTGTCGTGGAAGAACACGAGCGTGCCCGGGCGCGGCGCCTCGACCGGCCGGCTCGCGCGGTAGAGCGACTCGGAGCGG
>NZ_JALCZC010000038.1:0-41906 GCF_022690805.1 Anaeromyxobacter sp. SG66 | reverse complement strand
GCCGGCGCGCCGGGACAGCCCGGCGCCCCCATGGCGGCCGCGCCTCGCGGCGCTCCCGGCCAGCCCTCCCAGCCGGCGAGGCCGCCGGTCGATCCGCGCACGCTGCGCCCCACCTCCACGCAGGCGGTCGTCATCTCGCGGCCGCTCGTGCCGGTGCGGCGCGTGACGCCGCCGACGGGCGCGCGCCAGCAGTTCCCCGCGGCGCCGGGCCCGCGCGCGCTCGGCGAGGTCCGCGAGCTCAAGGTCGTCCCCGGCTCGCTCGGGCGCGAGCGCGAGTTCATCGACGTCTCCCGCGACAAGCGCCGCGGCCGGACCCCGGGACGCCCGGTGTCCGAGGAGCAGGCGAAGAGCCTCTCCGGCAAGGAGCTGCTCCAGGCCGCCATCACCGACCGCGCGTACATCCCGATCCGCGGCAAGAAGAAGAAGCCTACGAAGAAGGGGGCGAAGACGCAGATCACCGAGCGCGCCGAGCACAAGAAGGTCATCCGGGTCGAGGAGTCCATCTCGGTCTCGGAGCTGTCCCAGGCCATGGGCGTGAAGGCGTCCGACCTCATCCGCAAGCTGATGCAGGGCGGCACCATGGCGACCATCAACCAGCAGATCGACGCGGACACCGCGGCGTTCCTCGCCTCGGAGTTCGGGTTCACCCTCGAGAAGAAGGGCTTCGAGGTCGAGGAGTACATCCCCGAGATCGAGGTGGACGAGTCGAAGCTCGTCATCCGCCCGCCGATCGTGACCGTCATGGGCCACGTCGACCACGGCAAGACCTCGCTCCTCGACGCCATCCGCCAGGCGGACGTCGCCGCGGGCGAGGCGGGCGGGATCACCCAGCACATCGGCGCCTACTCGGTGCAGACGCCGCAGGGGCCGATCACCTTCCTCGACACCCCCGGTCACGAGGCGTTCACGGCGATGCGCCAGCGCGGCGCGCAGGTCACCGACCTCGTCGTCCTCGTCGTGGCCGCGGACGACGGCGTGATGCCGCAGACCATCGAGTCGATCAAGGCCGCCAAGGCCGCCGGGGTGACGATCCTCGTCGCCATCAACAAGATCGACAAGCCGGGCGCGTCGCCCGAGCGCGTCATGCAGCAGCTCACCGAGTACGAGCTCGTGGCCGAGCAGTGGGGCGGCACGACCATCATGCTGCCCGTCTCCGCCCGCACGAAGCAGGGCATCCCGGAGCTGCTCGAGTACATCGCGCTGCAGTCCGAGGTGCTCGAGCTCAAGGCCAACCCGGAGAAGCTCGCCTCGGGCCGCGTCATCGAGGCGAAGCTCGAGAAGGGCCGCGGCCCGGTCGCGACCGTGCTCGTCGAGGAGGGCACCCTCCGCGTCGGCGACGCGCTCGTCACCGGCATCCACTACGGCCGCGTCCGCGCGATGATGAACGAGCGCGGCGAGCAGGTGAAGGAGGTCCCGCCGGGCTATCCGGTCGAGGTCCTCGGCCTCTCCGGCGTGCCGATCGCGGGCGACGAGTTCGACGTCGTCGAGGACGAGAAGGCGGCGAAGGAGGTCGCGACTCACCGCGCCGAGAAGCAGCGCCAGAAGGAGCTCGGCACGACCCGCAAGGCGACGCTCGAGGATCTCTTCGCCAAGGCGAAGACGAGCGGCGCGAAGGTCCTGAACGTCGTCATCAAGGCGGACGTGCAGGGCTCCTCCGAGGCCGTGTCGCAGGCGCTCCAGAAGGCCGCCACGAAGAAGGTCGGGGTGAAGGTCCTCGACGCCGGCGTGGGCGCGATCACCGAGTCCGACGTCCTCACGGCGGCGGCCGGCACCGGCATCATCGTCGGGTTCAACACCAAGCCCGAGACGAAGGTCGAGCAGATCGCCAGCCAGCAGGGCGTGAAGATCCTCCTCTTCGACATCATCTACGAGGCGGTGGACAAGATCCGCGAGGAGATGGCCAACCTCCTCGAGCCCATCATCCGCGAGAAGCCGCTCGGCAAGGCGGAGGTGCGGGCGGTCTTCAACATCCCGAAGATCGGCGCCATCGCCGGCTCGGCGGTGACGGAGGGCGTCATCAAGCGGGCGGCGCACGTGCGGGTGCTCCGCGATCGGAAGGTCGTCCACACCGGCAAGATCGGGTCCCTGAAGCGCCTCAAGGACGACGTGCGCGAGGTGCAGTCCGGCTTCGAGTGCGGCATCGGGGTCGAGGGCTTCGGAGACGTGAAGCCGGGCGACATCATCGAGGCGTACGAGCTGGAGGAGATCCGCCCGTCGCTGGATTAGCCCGGGACCTCGGCGCTCGCGGCGGACTGGCCCTCCGTGGCCGGTCCGCCGGCCGTGCCCGACGCAGAGGCCCGAGCCGAGGTCGGGCGCGCGAGGAGCGAGCAGCGCAGCCGTACTGCTTCCGTACGGCGAGCAGCACAGCGACGAGCCCGCCCGAGATCGGCCGGGATCCTGCGTCGGAGCTCACATGTTCGTCGGAGTGTTGAGGCTCACCCTGCACCTCCCCGCGCCGGGGTCGCTCAAGTCGAAGCGGCACCTGGTGCGGTCCGCCATCGACCGGGTGAAGGCGAAGTTCAACGTCTCGATCGCCGAGGTGGGCGAGAACGACCTCTGGCAGCGCAGCGTCATCGGCGTGACCGCCGTGGGGAACGACCACGGGTTCGTCAACGAGACGCTCGACAAGGTCGCCAACTTCGTCGCGTCGATGCACGGCGGCCAGATCCAGCTCACCGCGCGCGACCTCGAGATCGTCGCGTACGGCGATCACCTCGGCCAGGACGGCGGCCGGACGCTGGCCGACGTCGAGGCGGAGCGCGAGGCGGAGGACGAGCAGGACGAGGGCTGGGTCGGCGACGACGCCGAGGGCGGGGAAGAGGACGAGGACGAGGAGACCCGATGAGCACGCACAGCCGGCCCGCACGCGTCGCCGAGGAGTTCCGTCACGGGCTCGCGGACGTGATCGCGCGCGGCCTCAAGGACCCGCGCGTCACGGGGTTCATCACCGTGACCGGCGCGAAGATGTCGCCCGACCTCAGGGAGGTCACGGCCTACGTGTCGATCCACGCCGAGGAGACGGAGCGGGCCCGCACGCTGGAGGGGCTCCAGGCGGCCGCGCCGTACCTGCAGCGCGAGGTCTCGCGCGGCCTCCGGCTCCGGCACACGCCGCACCTCCGGTTCGTCTACGACGAGTCGGTCGCGCGCGGCGATCGCATCGAGCGGCTCCTCAAGGAAGCGCGGGACAAGGACTCGCAGCGCGAGCCGTGAGCCGCTCCGGCGTCCTCGTCGTCGACAAGCCGGCTGGGCCGACCAGCTTCGACGTCGTGCAGCGCGTGCGGCGGCTCCTGGGGGCGGCGCGGGCCGGGCACGCCGGCACGCTCGATCCGGCCGCCACCGGCGTCCTCGCGGTGTGCGTCGGGGACGCGGTGAAGCTCCAGCAGTACCTCGCCGACGCCGACAAGGCCTACGAGGCGACGGTCGCGTTCGGCGCCGCGACGGAGACGGAGGACGCGGAGGGGCGGGTGATCGAGACGGGCGATCCGTCCGGGCTCGACGCGGACCGGATCCGCGCGGCGCTCGCGCGCTTCGTCGGCGAGATCGAGCAGGTCCCGCCCATGTACTCCGCCGTCCGCGTCCGCGGCCGCCGGCTCCACGAGGCCGCCCGCGCGGGCGAGTCGGTCGAGCGGGTGCCGCGGCGGGTCCGGGTGGACGCGCTCGAGCTCCTCGCGCTCGACGCGCCGGGCGAGCCGGGCGAGCCGGAGACCCCGCCGGCCGAGGGCGGGCCCGGGCCGCGGGTCCGCCTCGCCCGCCTCGCCGTGCGCTGCGGGAAGGGCACCTACGTGCGGACGCTCGCGGCGGATCTGGGGAGGGCGCTCGGCGTGCCCGCCCACCTCGCCGCGCTCCGCCGCACCGAGGCGAGCGCCTTTCGCGTCGAGGAGGGGATCGCCCTCGCGGAGGCGGAGGCCCTCGGGCGCGACGCGCTCGCCTCGAGGATCATCCCCATGGGGGACGCGCTGCGGGTGGTCCCGCCGGTCGCCGTCGACTGGCACGAGGCGCGTGACCTCGTCCACGGCCGCGCCCTGGAGCGCGACGCGCCCGCCCCGCTCGTCCGCGCCCTGGCGCCGGACGGGCGGCTCGTCGCCATCTGCTCGCTCGGGGAGCGGGGGCTCAGGCCTCAGCGCGTCTTCCTCGGCCCCGGGGACCTCGGCGCGGCCCGCGCCGAGGAACGTTGACTCGTCCGGGCGGATGGCTTAAGACCCCGCTTTCACACGAACGCCCACTGTGGCCCGAGGCGCGCGCCTTCGCCCTCGCTGCGGTGGAGCGAACCCACGAAAGGAAGTCCCTATGGCGCTGGTGCAGGAGCGGAAGCAGGAGCTGGTGACGAAGTACAAGCGGCACGAGAAGGACACCGGCTCGCCCGAGGTTCAGGTGGCCCTCCTCACGGAGCGGATCGCCTACCTCACCGAGCACTTCAAGACGCACAAGAAGGATCACCACAGCCGCCGCGGCCTGCTGAAGCTCGTCGGGCAGCGCCGGCGCCTGCTCGACTACCTCCGCACGATCGACCAGGGTCGCTACAAGACGCTGATCGAGCAGCTCGGCATTCGCAAGTAGGCAGTGGAACCGAAGCGCCTCGGCAATCTCGCCGGGGCGCTCGCGCTTTCCGGCGACGGAGGCGCGGAGCAGGGCAACGCGCCCGCACGGGCCGGGGCCGCGACGAGACCGCGAGGTCGCTTCCGTTTCCGACTGGGCCGCCTCTCCACGGAGGGGCGGCGGAGTGAGGAACAGAGGCACCTCCCGATCCCGGCGGCGGCAGCGGCGCGCGCGGGACAACGCGGCGACGGACGCCAGGCGTCCTCGCGCGCAAGGAAGGTGCACATGAATCCGATCCAGAAGACCGCCCGCGTGGGCGACCGCGAGATCCTGCTCGAGACGGGCAAGGTCGCGAAGCAGGCGCACGGCGCCGTGTGGGTCCGCATGGGCGACTCGATCGTGCTCGTCACGGTCGTCTCCGCCGCGGAGAAGAAGGAGGGCATCGACTTCTTCCCCCTCACCGTCGACTACCAGGAGAAGCTCTTCGCCGCGGGGCGCATCCCCGGCAGCTTCTTCCGCCGCGAAGGGCGCCTGACGGAGAAGGAGACCCTCACCTCCCGCGTCGTCGACCGCTCCTGCCGGCCCCTGTTCCCCGAGGGCTACGGCAACGAGACGCAGATCATCGCGACGGTCATCTCGTTCGACCAGGAGAACGACACCGACGTCCTCGCGCTCACCGGCGCGTCCGCGGCGCTGCAGGTCTCCGACGTCCCGTTCAACGGCCCCATCGCCGGCGTCCGCGTCGGCCGCGTCGCCGGCCAGCTCGTCGCGAACCCCACGCTCGCCCAGCGCGCCGAGGCGGACCTCGACATCCTCATGGCCGCCTCGCGCGACGCGATCGTGATGGTGGAGGGCGGTGCGAAGGAGGTCTCGGAGCAGGTGATGGTGGACGCGCTCCTCTTCGGCCAGGCGGCCGTGAAGGAGCTGCTCGAGGCGCAGGAGGCCCTCGCGAAGGCGGCCGGCGACAAGCCGAAGCGCGCGTTCGAGCCGCCGAAGAGCGACGCCGCGCTGAAGGAGAAGGTCAAGGCGCTCACCTGGGAGAAGGTGAAGGAGGCCTACGCGCGCGACGAGAAGCACGACCGCTACGGCCGGCTCTCCGAGATCAAGAAGGAGCTCCTCCAGGCCCTCAAGGACGAGGCGGCCGGCGACGCGCAGAAGCTCGCCGCCGTCACGACCCGCGAGAAGGAGATCAAGGGCTACTACGAGGACGTGAAGTACGAGTACATGCGGAAGATGATCACCGACGAGCGCCGTCGCATCGGCGGCCGCGGTGAGGCGGACATCCGCAAGATCTGGTCCGAGGTGGGGCTCCTCCCCCGCGTGCACGGCTCGGCGCTCTTCACGCGAGGTGAGACGCAGGCGCTCGTCGCGACCACCCTCGGCACCGCCGAGGACGAGCAGCGCGTGGAGATGCTCACCGGGATGCACTTCCGGAAGTTCATGCTGCACTACAACTTCCCGCCGTTCTCGGTCGGCGAGGCGAAGTTCCTGCGCGGCCCGGGCCGGCGCGAGATCGGTCACGGCGCCCTCGCCGAGCGCGCGCTGCGCCAGGTGATGCCGGCCGAGGACAAGTTCCCGTACACGGTCCGCATCGTCTCCGACATCATGGAGTCGAACGGCTCGTCCTCGATGGCCTCGGTCTGCGGCGGCTGCCTGTCGCTCATGGACGCGGGCGTGCCCATCAAGGCGCCGGTCGCCGGCATCGCGATGGGGCTCATCAAGGAGGGCGAGAAGATCGCCATCCTCTCGGACATCCTCGGCGACGAGGATCACCTCGGCGACATGGACTTCAAGGTCTGCGGCACCGCCGAGGGCATCACGTCGATCCAGATGGACATCAAGATCGGCGGCGTGACCCGCGAGATCCTCGAGCGCGCGCTGGCGCAGGCGGCCGACGGGCGCAAGCACATCCTCGGCGAGATGGCGAAGGCGCTCTCCAAGCCGCGCGAGTCGATCAGCGCCTACGCGCCGCGCATCACGACCATCAAGATCCGGCCGGAGCGCATCAAGGACATCATCGGCCCCGGCGGCAAGACCATCAAGGACATCACCGCCCGCACCGGCACCTCGATCAACATCGAGGACGACGGCTCGGTGTCGATCGCGAGCCCGAGCCAGGACAAGGTCGAGGCGGCGATCAAGATGATCCGCTCGCTCACGCAGGAGGCGGAGGTCGGCAAGACCTACCTCGGCACGGTCCGCAAGATCGCCGAGTTCGGCGCCTTCGTGGAGCTGTTCCCGGGCACCGACGGCCTCATCCACATCTCCGAGCTCTCGGACAAGCGGGTGAAGAGCGTCTCCGACGTCCTCTCCGAGGGCGAGGAGGTGCTCGTGAAGGTCATCTCCGTCGACCGGGCGGGGAAGATCCGGCTCTCGCGCAAGGAGGCGCTCGCGGAGGCCGCCGGCAAGAAGCCCGAGGGCGCCGCCGAGACCAAGGGCGAGCCCGCCAAGTAGGGCGTGACGTACCGCGCGCCGGGGCCCCTCGGGCCCCGCGCCCGCGGGGGAGAGGCCGATGCCGGTGACGGTGAAGGTGCGGCGCGTGGGCCAGCGCGGTCCGCCGCTCGAGCTGCCCCGCTACGAGACCGACGGCGCCGCGGGGCTCGACCTGCGCGCCGACGAGCCGGTCGCGCTCGCCCCCGGCGAGCGGCGGCTCGTCCCCACCGGCCTCGCCCTCGAGATCCCGCCCGGCCACGAGGGCCAGGTGCGCCCGCGCTCCGGGCTCGCCGTGCGCCACGGCGTGGGGATGGTGAACGCGCCGGGCACCATCGACTCCGACTATCGCGGCGAGGTGTGCGTCGTGCTCGTGAACCACGGGCAGGCGCCCGTCGCGTTCGCGCGCGGCGATCGCATCGCCCAGCTCGTCATCGCGCCCGTCGTCCGGGCCGAGCTCGTGGTGGCCGGGGAGCTCTCCGGCAGCGGGCGCGGCGACGGCGGCTTCGGCTCGACCGGCCAGTGATCCCGAGGTGACCCCATGATCCCGCGCTACACCCGGCCCGAGATGGGCCGCATCTGGACCTCCGAGCGGCGCTACCGCATCTGGCTCGACGTCGAGCTCGCCGCCTGCGAGGCGATGGTCCGCCTCGGCCAGGTCCCGCCCGAGGACTACGAGGCGCTGCGCCGCGCGTTCGAGGGCTTCGAGTTCACCGCGGCGGACGTGGCCCGCATCGAGGAGATCGAGCGGACCGTCAAGCACGACGTCATCGCCTTCCTCACCTTCGTCGAGGAGCGGGGCGGCCCCGCCGCGCGCCACCTGCACAAGGGGATGACCTCCTCCGACGTGCTCGACACGACGCTCGCGGTCCAGCTCCAGGAGGCGACCGGGCTCCTCCTCGCCGGCGTGGACCGGGTGATGGCGGCGGTGAAGCGGCGCGCCCACGAGCACGCGCGCACGCCGATGATGGGCCGCAGCCACGGCATCCACGCCGAGCCCGTCACCTTCGGCCTGAAGCTCGCCGGCTGGTACGACGCCTGGAGCCGCCGCCGCGAGGCGATCGCGCGCGCCGGCAGGACCGTGGCGGTGGGCAAGATCTCCGGCGCCGTCGGTACGTTCGCGAACGTCGATCCGCGCGTCGAGGCGTTCGTGATGGAGCGGCTCGGCCTCGCCGGCGGCGAGGGCGCGGCCACGCAGGTCGTGAACCGCGACCGCCACGCCGAGCTCTTCACCGCCCTCGCGGTGGCGGGCGGGACCCTCGAGCAGCACGCGACGGAGGTCCGCCACCTGCAGCGCACGGAGGTGCGCGAGGCGGAGGAGCCGTTCACGGCGGGCCAGAAGGGCTCGTCGGCGATGCCGCACAAGCGCAACCCCATCCTCTCCGAGAACCTCACCGGCATCGCGCGCCTGCTCCGCTCCTACGCGCTCGCCGCCCTCGAGGACGTCGCGCTCTGGCACGAGCGCGACATCAGCCACTCGTCCGTCGAGCGGGTGATCGCTCCCGACGCCACCATCGCCCTCGACTTCGCGCTGCACCGCTTCGCCGGGATGATCGAGAACCTGCGCGTGTACCCCGAGCGGATGAAGGAGAACCTGGAGCTCACGGGCGGCCTCTACGAGGCGCAGCGCGTGCTCCTCGCGCTCGTCGGCAAGGGCGTGGCGCGGCAGGAGGGCTACGTCTACGTCCAGCGCAACGCCATGAAGGTCTGGGAGGAGAAGGTCGACTTCCGGACCGCGCTGAAGCGGGATCCGGACGTGAAGCGGGTGCTCTCCGACGAGGAGATCGACGCGTGCTTCGCGCTCGAGTACCACCTGAAGCACGTGGACACGATCTTCCAGCGCGTGTTCGGCGCGCCGTAGCCCGCGGCGATGGTGCGGATCGAGCGGAGCGCCGGCGGGCTGGTCCTCGCGTCTCGCCTCGCGCGGCCGCGCGTGCTCGCCGTCCTCGCCGCCGCGTTCATCCTCGGCGCCGCCGGCCTGCGGGGCGCCGCCCCGCGGGCTGCCCTCGGGCTCGCGGCGGTCGCCGCGCTGGTGGTCCTGCTGGGCGGCCGCTCGGTGCGGGCGACCTTCGCGCGCGGGCGGGTGCGGGTGAGCGGCGCCCCGCCGCTGCGCCGGCAGGACCGCGGGCTCGCCGAGTTCACGGGCGTGCAGATCGAGACGGTCGGCGAGGCGCGCGCGCGCCGCGCGGAGCGGCTCGCGCACGGCTACCGGGAGCGCAGCGGCTCGGCCGCGCCCTCCTGGCTTGTGCCCGCGCCGGCTCCCGGCACGAACGACCACCTCCGCCGCCTCGTCCTCCTGGCGCGCGAGGGCGAGCCGCTGCCGGTGACGACCTGGCTCGCGCCCGAGGATGACCTCGAGCCCGCGCGCGCCGAGGTCGCCGCGCTGTTCATCTAGCGGGGGCTGCGCCCCCGCCCCGACGAGCAGAGCGCGTCGTGTGCAGCCGGCCACACGGGTGACACTCTAGCCCGGCGACATGGGTGACACTGTTCACCGGTCGGCCGAGCGGCGCACCGCGCGCTCCGGGTGGGCATCGACGGGTCGGCGCGCGCGCGCCGGGAACGCTCCGGGCGGAGCACTGCGGGTGGCAGAGCGGTGAGCGTCACCGGGGGGGGCGCAGGGGTTCGGAAGCCCGGAAGTGCCGAGCTGCGAGTCGACGGTCAGCCGCGTGCCCATGCGAACCGGCTCTCCGTTCTGCCCGGAGGTCCGGCCAGCTCCGTGGCGGCCGCGAATCACGACGCCCACATTCCGAGCTGCATGACGGGGCGCAGAGGCGCAACGTCAGCGCGCGCGGGCGGCGTCGGCCCGTCGCTCGCCTCGCGGCGGAAGCGATCCATGTGCTCGCGCCCGAAGGTGCTCTCTGCGTGAAGCAGGTTGTGAGCTCGGCAGGCGAGCCGAAGATTCTCGACCGTGGGCGGTCCCCCGAGGGCGGCGGGCTGGATGTGGTCGAGCTCGAGCTTCCAGCGGCTGTTGCAGCGGCAGCCGTCCGGGCCGACCCAGGCGCAGCGCCCCCCGTCGCGCTTCCACACGGCGCGGCGCACTATCGCCGGGATCGTGGACCTCGCCGCCGACGGCTTGACCGCGGCCATATTCGCCGCTGCCTCATTCGAGGCGGCCTGCTTCGCGCCCTTCGTCTTCCGCTCCGGCGCGACCGCGCCCTTCCGCTTGCCGTGCTTCTCGATGGCGCAGCGGATCGCCTCGCGGAGCACCGCCGCGAGGTCGCCGTCCGGGACCTTGTGCGACAGGAGCGACCGGAGCGTCTCGAGGTCCTCCTTGCAGGCACGGTCGAGGGTGACCCGGAGCGACCAGTGGGTCTCCGAGACGGCGAGGGTCTCGGCCCTTCGCTTCGGCTGCGCGAGGATCGGTGGGGTCGCTGGGAGCGGACCGGTGGTGGGTCCCGGATCGAGAGCCGGCTCCGCGGGGCCGTGCGCCGTCGCCATTTCGGCCCGCTCCGATCCCGAGAGGGGCAGCGCTGCGCTCGCCGCGGCGGGGGCGCGCTCGGCCAGCTTGCGGAGGCCTGCGCACGGAGCGGTGCGCGCCTGGATGGAGGCGACGAGGTGCTCGACCTCGGCCCGGGTCCTGAAGGCTGCGCGAGCGAGGAGGTCGTCCACGTTCTCCTCGGTGAGCACCTGGCCGAGGAGCGCCACGGTGGAAAGGCAAAGGCGCCCATCGCGCAGCGGAGCCTCGAGGACCGGGAAGCGGCGCAGCACGCGCATGGCCTGGATGCGCCGGCCTGCGGCGCCCTCCCGCAGGTGGAGCGCCTCCAGGCAGTAGCTCCAGAGAGACGCATGGCCGGCCTCGACGAAGGCGCGGCGCTGATCGAACTCGTCGAGGTGCAGGAGGAAGTCGACCTGGACGTTCCGTTCCTCTCCGGCGAGCTCGCGCAGGCGGATCGCGAGCGCGTTCGATTCGAGAGAAGCGGGGGCGAGCGCAGACATGGGGGTGCACCTCCAGTACATCCTTCGTAGCACGCGATTTCCGGAGCTCCGGAGACGCTCCAGGTCCGCGTCTGGCCGCCGTTCTCCGGCGCTCCCTCGTCAATGCCCCAAGGCGACCGGCGCGTGCTTCACGCGCGAGAATCGTGCGCGAGAGCGGCCTTTCCGCGCCGCCCGTATGCCCGAGGGCGATCGAGGCGAGAAGGCGTCAATGGGAAATGTTCACCCGCCGCATCTGGGACGTCTTGCCTCGTCGCGAGAAGAGCCGCGGCACCGGGCGGCACTACCGCTGGCGATAGTTGTCGCCCAAGGTGAATACGGTCGACCTCGAGCCGCGGAAACGCCTTCGAGAAGTCCGCGCGCACCCCGCGCGAAGTCACGCCGTCGCTGCGCCCGGTTCGACCACGACGAGACGCTCGCCTGCTCCGCCGCCTTCCCGCGTTCATCGGGGTCGAGCACGAGCGCGTGCGCCGACCCCGTCGATGCCCCGAATCCGTCATGCGCACGGAAGCCGTGGTCGAAACACCCGCCGCTCGTCCGGCGAGTACCCGCACTTGTGACGAATGATGAGGGCTTCGCCCCTCCCGCGCTTCGCGCGGGGCCCCTCCCGCGAAGGCCCGTTCGACTGTGCGACCACCCTCCCGTGCTGCGGCTAGGCTCTGCGACCCCGCCCCGGCGCGCGCGGGCGTGCCACGACGCGGGCGGCGAGCTCCTCGAGGTGCGCGAGGCAGGCGTGCGGGGCGCGCTGAAGGATCATGTGCGGCGCGTCGACCTCGACCACCTCCGCGTCCGGGCGCAGCGCGAGGAGCTCCTCGCCGACGTCGGTGCGGATGAGCCGGTCGCGCCTCGGCGAGAGCACGAGGATGGGCGCGTCGACCTGCAGGAGCGCGTCGCGCACGTCGACGCGGAGCGCCTCCATCGCGCGGAGCGCCATCACCTCGGGCGCCGTGCTCCCCACCGCCGCCTGCACCTCGCGGACGAGCGCGTCGGGCGCGTCCCAGCCGGTCATGAAGTGGCGGACGAGGAGGGCAGGCATCGGCAGGCCGAAGAGCCGGGCGCCGACGAGCCCGCGGATCGGGTGGAGGAGCGGGTGGAGCGGCCGGTGCAGGAACGTCGCGGCGAGCACGAGGCCGGCGAGGCCGCGCGGCCGCTCGGCCGCGAGCCGGATCGCGATGGGACCGGAGAACGACTCCGCCACCAGCAGGAACCGGCCGGGCGGAAGGGTCGCGCGGACGCGATCGACGAGCGCGTCGTAGCCGAGCGGCGCGCCGGGAGGGAAGGAGACCACCACCGGCGCGATGCGCCGCGGCGCGGCGGCGAGGAGGGGCGCGAAGAGCCGGCCGCTCCCGTCGATGCCCGGGAGGAGGAGGGCGGGCAGGACGGCGCGGGGGCGCCGCGCCTCGCTCGCCACGCGCGTCGTCCGGCCCCGGCTCAAGCGCGGCCGGCTAGCCGAGGTAGCCCTTCGCGCGGAGGTTGCGCTGGATCCGCTCCTCGACCGAGCCCACGTCCGACGCGAACGTCTCGCCGGTGAGCCGCTCGAAGACCTCGATGTACTTGCGCGCCAGCATCACCCGCACGTCGTCGGAGAGCGCCGGGGGCGTGCCGTGGCCGGAGAACCCGTGCTCCTTGATGAGCCACTGCCGGATGTTCTCCTTGTCGAGCATCTCCTGCTCGGCGCCCTTGGCGAAGCGATCCTCGTAGCCGTCGGCGACCCAGTAGCGCGAGCTGTCGGGCGTGTGGATCTCGTCGATGACGACGAGCTTCCCGTCGATGGTGCCCATCTCGTACTTGGTGTCCACGAGGATGAGGCCGCGGCTCCGCGCCCACTCCTGCCCGCGCTGGAAGAGCCGCTCCGCGACGGCGGTCGCCTCGCGCCAGAGGTCCTTCGAGACGAGGCCCTGCGCGAGGATCTCCTGCTCGCTGATGGGCTCGTCGTGCTTGCCGTACTCCGCCTTGGTGGAGGGCGTGATGATGGGCCGATCGAAGCGCTGGTCCTTGCGGAGCCCCTTCGGCCACTCGATCCCGTAGGCGCCCGCCTTGCCCGCCTGGTAGTCGCGCCAGAGCGAGCCCGTGATGTACCCGCGGATCACGATCTCGATGGGCAGCGGCTTCGCCCGCTTCACGACCATGACGCTCGGGTCGGGCAGGTCGACGACGTGCGTCGGCGCGAGGTCCTTCACCTTCTCGAACCAGAAGGCGGTGAGGCGGGAGAGCACCTCGCCCTTGAACGGGATCGTGCCGAGCACGTGGTCGAACGCGGAGATGCGATCGGTCGTGACCATCACGATCTCGTCGCCGCGGGCGTAGTTGTCGCGCACCTTGCCGCGGTACAGCTCGCCGAGCGCGGGCAGGTCGATCTGGCGGAGGGTGTGGGGGAGCTGAGCGCGGAGCTTGTCGTCCGGGATCATGGGCGGGATGTTATACGTCGCGCCCTCACATGGAACCGGGAAAAGTACGGATCGTGCTTCACCGCCCGCAGAGCGCCGACAACATCGGCGCCGTCGCCCGGGCGATGAAGAACTTCGGCCTGTCGCGCCTCGCGATCGTGGCGCCGCCGTCCTGGGCGGGGCGTCCCCGCAGCGGGGGACCGGGCACCGCCCGGGAGGACGTCCTCGCGCGCGCCCGGCGCCTCGCGCGGCATGCGTCCGACGTCCTCGAGGCCGCCGAGGTCCACGCGGACCTGCGTGGCGCGCTCGGCCCCGCCTCCTGGACCTGCGGCACCACCTCGCGCGCGGTGGAGGGGCGCCCCTTCCTCGATCCCGCGGCCCTCGCCGCGGAGGTCGCCCGGCGGAGCGTCCAGGGTGAGGTCGCGGTCGTGTTCGGGCAGGAGCGGCGCGGGCTCTCCGACGCGGAGCTCGAGCTCTGCCAGGCGGTCTGCTCGATCCCGACCTCGCCGGCGTACGACTCGATGAACCTCGCGCAGTCCGTGGCGGTGCTCGCCTACGAGATCGGCCGGCCGCGGCAGGTCCCCACGCCGCAACCGGCCGCGGCGGAGCCCGCGCGGCACGCCACGGTGGAGGCGCTGTGGGACCGGCTGAAGGCGCTCCTCGGCGCCGCGGGCTACCTGAACCCGCAGAACCCGGAGCACATCCTCGCGGACCTTCGCCGCCTGCTCGCGCGCGCGGAGCCCACGCAGCGCGAGGTGGAGCTTCTCGTCGCGGCGGTGCGCGCGCTCGAGCGGACGTTGCGCGAGCGCGCGCGGTGAAGGAGCCGCCGGGCTAGGCCGGGGCGGCCGCGGCCTGGTTCTTCTTGCGGCTCTTCTTCCAGGCCTCGAAGTGATCCTGGCAGAGCCCGTGCTCGACGACCTTCTTCTTGCAGTCGGGCTTCGAGCAGGTGTCGTAGCGTCCGGGCCGGCCCTCGAGCTCGCCGCGGCGGAACTGCTTGTAGTGGAAGAAGCAGAGGCCCTTCGCGCGGTAGGCGCGCTTGCAGCCCGCCACCGTGCAGGTCTTGGTGCCGCCGCCCTTCGCGCGAGGCGCGGCCTTCTTCGTCTTGGTCGTCTCGGCCATAGAGGGGCGCTAGATACCCGACCCGAGGTCGGATGGCAACTAGCGACCCTCGCCCGCGACGGCGGCCCGGGCCTGGGCGGCCTTCGCGCGCTCCTGCGCGGGGACCTCGGCGAGCGAGATCCGCAGCGAGCGCTCGGGCCCCTGGCCGCGGCGCGTCCTGACCTCGACCTCCCGGCCCACACCGGCCGTCGACACGTACCAGCGGAGCCTCGAGGGGGTGCGGACGTCGTGCCCCTGGAATCCGGTGATCACGTCGCCGACCTTCACGCCGGCGGCGGCGGCGGGCCCGCCGTTCGCGACCTCGGTCACCACCACGCCGCGGGTCTCGTCTCCGCGCGGGACCTCGCGGACCGCCACGCCGAGCCAGCTCCGCACCACGCGGCCGTGATCGCGCAGCTGGCCGATGATCTCCTTCGCCATGTTGATGGGCACGGCGAAGCCGATCCCCTGGCCGGTCGCGTTCACCGCCGTGGCGATGCCGATCACCTCGCCGCGCAGGTTCAGCACCGGGCCGCCCGAGTTGCCCGGGTTGATCGACGCGTCGGTCTGGATGAAGTCGTACGTGCCGGGACGGCCGAGCGGCGCGATGTCGGTCCGGCCGGTGTGGCTCACGATCCCGAGCGTCACGGTGTGGTCGAGCCCGAAGGGGCTGCCGATCACGAGCACCCACTCGGCCACGGCGACGTGGTCGGAGTCGCCGAGCGGGACGAACGCCAGCGGCCGCTTCACCTCGATCTTGAGGAGCGCGACGTCGGACTCCGCGTCGACGCCGACCACGCGGGCGGGCACGCGGGGCGTGTCCGAGCCGAAGTCGACCTCGACCCCCTCGGCGCCCTCGACCACATGGGCGTTCGTGACGACCCAGCCGTCGCGGTGGATGACGAAGCCGGAGCCGATCCCCTTGCGCGGGCCCTCGTTCAGCTTCTCGAACAGGTCGCGGAGCTCCTCGTCGTTCGCACCCGGCGGCGGCGCCTGCGTGGTCACCACCCCGACCACCGCGGGGATCGCCGCCTCGGCCAGCCTGGAGAGATCCGGGAGCCCCTGCGCGGCCTGCGGCACCACCTGCGGAGCCTTCGCCTCGGTGTACAGGGGGCGTGCGGCGTCGCCCGGTCCCGCCGCCACCCACGCCGCCGCCACGAGCGCCGCCCAGGACATGACCACCTCACACCCGCGAAGCGCGGGCTCCCGAACAAGGTGGGGACCGCGCCGGAGGCGGCGCAAGGAGGCGAAGCTGGGGGTCGTCCGCGCGTCCGGCGCGCGCGCCGCGGCGCGGCCGCTAGGGGTGGGCCCGGAGCTCGTCCTGGAGGACGCGATCCAGCGCGCGCCGGTCGGCCTCGGTGTGAGCCTCGCTGGGCCGCGTGCGGGACGGTCCCTGCGCGACGCGAGCCTGCGAGCGGGCGGTCGGCCGGCGGTCGGCCGGCGGCTTGGAGCCGAAGTGGCCGGCGAGCTCGTCCCAGCCGCGCTCCACGAAGACCGGGAAGCTCCCGGCGCGGTCCCAGCGTGCCGCGAGCGTGCGGCCGCCGACGGGCACCCAGAGCCACAGCGCCGCGAGCACGGCGCCTGCGAGGACCAGCTTCGCGAGGAGGCGGAGCATGCGAACCGGGTAGCACGGGGGCCAGCGGCGAGCGAGTTTTGGGCGAGCACCCGTGGGGGCGGCTCGCGCGGAGCCCGGTCGATGGGGTCGCGTCACGACGCGCGCGCTGGCGCCAGCGCAGGCCGCCCGCGTGCGCCGCGGCGGCGACGGGATCGAGAGGTCCTTCGCCTCAGCGCAGGTAGGGGGCGAGCTCGGCGGCGTCGTCCACGAGCACGGTCGCGCCCGCCAAGGCGAGCTCCGCGCGCGACCCGAGCCCCCAGGTCACCGCGACGACGGCCACGCCCGCGGCGAGCGCGGTCGCGACGTCCACGCGGCTGTCGCCGACGAACACGGTGTCGGCGGGCGCGGCCCCGACCTCGGCCATGATCTCGAGGGTCCCGGTGGGATCCGGCTTCCGGGGCGCCTCGTCGCCCCCGACGATGGCGACGAAGCGATCGGCGACGCCGAGCCCGGCGAGGATCTTGCGAGCCATCGCGCCCGGCTTGTTCGTGTGGACCGCGAGCGCGCGCCCGGCCGCGGACAGCGCGGCGTCGAGCCCGGGATAGAGCCGCGTCCGGTCGAGGCAGTGCGCCTCGTAGTGCTCGCGCCAGAGGACGAGCGCCGGCTCGAGGAGCTCGTCGTGCGGGGCGATCGCGCGGGCGAGGAGCAGGCGCGCCCCCTCGCCCACGAACCCGCGGATCTCGTCGCTCCTGCGGGCCGGCAGGCCGAGCGCGGCGAGCGCGTGGTTCACCGAGGCCGCGAGGTCGTCGATCGAGTCGACGAGCGTGCCGTCGAGATCCAGGATCGCGAGGCGGGTCAACGCGTCCCCGCACCGCCGTCGAGGATCGTGAACTCCACGCGCCGGTTCTTCGCACGCCCGAGCGCGGTCTTGTTGGAGGCGACCGGGTGGTCCTCGCCGTAGCCCGTCGGCTCGAGCCGCTCGCGCGCGACGCCCTTGCCGGCGAGGTAGCGCGCCACGGTGCGGGCGCGCCGTTCGGAGAGGTCCTTGTTGTACGCGTTCGAGCCCACGTCGTCGGTGTGGCCCTCGACGCGGACGCGGCGCAGCTCCGGGTGCGCCGCGAGGATCCCGCCGATCGCGTCGAGCACGGGGAACGACTGCGACCGCAGGGTGTCGCGCCCGGTGTCGAACTGGATCGCGTCCTTGAGCGAGAGCCGCTCGGTCTCGATCTCGACGAGCGGCTCCTGCTCGCCCACGGGGCAGCCGTCACGCGTCGCCGGGCCGGGCACGGTGGGGCAGCGGTCCTCGCGGTCCGGGATCTCGTCGCCGTCGCGATCGGGGCAGCCGTCGAGCTCGGCCGGGCCCGGCTCCGCGGGGCAGGCGTCGCGCGCGTCGGGGACGCCGTCGCGATCGCGATCCGGCTCGCCGGCGTCGCCCGTCCGCGCCGTGTCGAGGGCGAAGCGGATCCCGCCGAAGACGCGCCACGACTCGCGCCCGTAGCCGGCTGCGCCGAGGCCGGTGCCCCCGCCGAGCTCCACGGCGACGCGATCGGAGAGGAAGGCGCGGAGCCCCGTGCGCGCGGAGAGCGGGGCGCGGTGGCGATCCGTCGAGAGGTCGTTGCCGCGCGGCCAGCCGCCGCCCACCTCGGCGATCGCGCGCCACTGCCGCGCGGCGCCGGGAGCGGTGAGGTCGTAGGACCCGCCGAGGGACCAGGTCGGCCCGTCGTTCACCACGAGCTGCGCCCACTGGCCGCGCTCGCGGAGGACGTAGCCGACCTGGGCGTCGAGCCGCGCGCGGCCGAAGGCGCGGGTGAGCACCACGCCGGGCACGGCCATCGGCCCCTCGCCCGTGAAGGCGGTGCGGTCGCCTGTGGGCGCGCGCAGGTCGAGGAGCGCGGCGACGCCGATCCCGAGCGGCGCGCTCGCCGCCTCGAGCAGGGCGAGCTTCGCGACGAGCCGGACGTCGCCGAGCGCGCTCCGCGCGATGGGGGCGACGAGCGGCCCGGTCACCCCGCGGTCCTGGAGCAGCGAGAGATCCGATCGCTGGTAGAGCGCGACGGGCAGATCGAGGCCGAGCTCGAGCCGACCGAGCGACGCGGCGGCGAGCAGGTGCGCGGAGAGGCGCGAGGCGAGGGCGTCCTCGCGCGCGTCGCCGAGCTGGAGCGCGAGCAGCCCGTCGGTCCAGTCGAGGAGGAGAGCGGCGCCGATCCGCCCGCGCGGCGCGGTCGCCGCGGTCTCGAGCGTGAAGCCGCCGTCGAGCGACAGCGCCGGGCGCGTGGGGTCCGGGTCGAACCCGCGGGCAGTGGGGTCGTCGGCCGGGGCCGCCGGGACGGCAGCGAGGAGCGCTGCGAGCGCCAGGACAGGTCGGACGGTGCGCATCCGGCGAGCTTAGGCGAACCGTGCGAGGAGGCAAGCCGACGTCCGCCCACATGCGCGCCCGCAGAGCGCACAGCGCCCCCGGACCTCGCTCGCTCCGGCGCGCGGCGTCGTCGCCTCAGGCGGCGGACGGCGCGCGCGCGGCGGCGGCCCGGCGGCGCAGGACCGCGACGAGCGCGTCGTGCACGGCGGGGTCGATCTGCGTCCCGCGAAGCTCGGCGAGGAGCGGGAGCGCGTCTCCCTCCGCGAGCCCGGACTGGTACGGACGGGTCGTCGTGCAGGCGTCCCAGGTGTCGGCGGCGTTCACGATGCGGGCGACGAGCGGGATCTCCTCGCCGCGCAGGCGGTCCGGGTAGCCGTCGCCGTCCCAGCGCTCGTGGTGTCCGCGGATGGCGGGCACGGCGCTGCGCAGGAACTCGACGCCGGCCACGATCTCGGCGCCGGTCACGGGGTGGACCTCCACGAGCGCGCGCTCCTCGGGCGTGAGCGGCGAGCGCTTCGCGAGGATCGCGTCGGGCACGCCGATCTTGCCGATGTCGTGCAGGATCCCGCCGTACACGAGGGCGGCGACCGTCTCCCGCGGCAGGCCCAGCTCGCGGCCGATCTCGGCGGCGAGCTCGGCCACGCGCTCGGAGTGACCGCGCGTGTAGGGGTCCTTCGCGTCGATGGCGGAGGCGAGGCTCCGCAGGGTGTCGAGGTAGCCCGCCTCGAGGTCGTGGATGAGCCGGCGGTTCTCGGCGTCGTAGCGCGCGAGCTCCCGCGACATGTGGTTGAAGCCGAGGGCGAGGTCGCCGATCTCGTTGTGCGCGCGGACCGCGACCTCGCGCCCGAAGCGGCCGCGCGCGATCTCGAGCGCGCCGCGGACGCACTCGGCGATGGGCCGGGTGACGCTCCGCGCGACGAGGGCCGAGAGCACGGCCGCGACCACGAGGGCGCCGGCGGACGTGGCGACGCTCGCGGCGTCGAGCTGTGCGTGACCGCGGGCGAGGAGCCCCACGACGAGGGAGGCGGGCGCGGCGGCCGCGCACGCGACGAGGAGCAGGAGGGTGCGCTGGAGCCTCATGCGGTGGCCGTGGCGCGGGCGAGCGCCCGCGCCAGGCTCCGGCGGGAGACGGGCTTCTCGAGCACCACGGCCACCAGGTCGGCCCCCTCGAGCCCGCGCGCGCTGCCGTCCGTCACGGCGGTGAGGAGCACGGCCGGCGCCGCCACGCCCGCGGCCCGCATGGCGCGGAGCGCGTCGAGGCCGGAGAGGCGCGGCATGAGGAGGTCGAGCACGAGCACGTCCGGGCGCTCGCGCGCGGAGAGCGCCACCGCCTCCACGCCGTCCGTCGCGGCGACCACCGCGTGGCCGAGCTCGGCGAGGAGATCGGAGACGAGCGCGCGGATGAGCCCGTCGTCGTCGGCGATGAGGACCTTCACGGGCGGGGGAGGATAGCACGGGCGGGCATCACGGCCCGAGGCCCACCCACACCGACCCGTCGTCGTACACCTCGCGCTTCCAGATCGGCACGTCCTGCTTCAGCCGCTCGATGCAGGCCTCGCAGGCGCGGAACGCCGGCGTGCGGTGCGCGGCGGCGCAGGCGATGACCACCGCCGCCTCTCCCGGCGCGAGGGCCCCCACGCGGTGCACGATGGCGACCTCGACGCCGTGCGCGCGCGCCACCTCGGCGCCGATCTCCGCGAGCTTCCGCTCCGCCATGGGCGCGTACGCCTCGTACTCGAGCCGGACCACCCGCTTGCCGTGCGACTCGCCGCGCACCGCGCCGGTGAACGTGACGACGCCGCCGCGGCCCGGGCCCGAGACGGCGTCCACCACCTCGGCGAGCGTGAGCGGCCGGTCCACCACCTGGAAGCGCGGCGCGCCGCCCGAGACGGGGGGCACGATGGCGACCTCCGCCCCGTCGCGCAGCGGCGCGTCGTCCGGGGCGAACTCCTGGTCCACCGCGATCCGGCAGCGCGGCAGGATGCGGGCGAGGGCCGGGTGGGCGGCCTCGAGCGCCCGGCGCAGCTCCGCGACGGAGGCGGGCGCACGCTCGAGCGTCTCGCGGGAGGCGCCGGCCGCCTCGCGGGCGCCGGCGAAGTAGAGGATCTGGATCGCCATCGGGTCTAACCTAAAGCACGGTTCGCGGTCCGCGATCACCTTCGAGGCCGCGCGCCGCGCCGCCGGTCGGGGCCGCGCGCCGGCCGGCCGTCCCGGGCAAGAGCCCGGTCTAGGGCCGCCTTCACCGGCCGAGGAGCCGCGCCAGGTCGCCGAAGACGGTCACGGCGATGATGAGGACGAGGAGCGCCACGAAGCCGGCGAGGTGGACGTAGCTCTCGACCTTCTCGTTCACGCGCCGCCGCGTGATCATCTCCCACGCCAGGAACACCAGCCGGCCGCCGTCGAGCGCGGGGAGGGGCAGGAGGTTCAGGATCGCGAGGACGATCGAGATGGTCCAGACGAGGGCGAGGAAGGGCTCGGCGCCCTGCCGCGCGCCGCGGACGAGCTCCTGCGCGATGCCGACCGGCCCGGAGAGCTCCGCGCGCTGCTTGCCGGAGAACATGCTCCCGAACGCGGCGAGCTGCGCGCCCGCGGCGGCGTTCGTCCGGCGGAGGCCCTCCACGAGCGCGCCCGCGGGGCCGCGCCGCACCGCGACCTGCGCCTGCGCGAACCCGACGCGGCCCACGCCCCCGTCGTCGCGCGGCGTGATGGGCAGCGAGCGCCGCTCGCCGCCGCGCTCGAGCTCGAGCACGATCGGCTCGCCGGGGTGGCGCTGCAGCTCGGCCACGAGCGCGCGGAACGAGTCGACCGGGGCGCCCGCGACGGAGAGGATACGGTCGCCGGGCTCGAGGCCCGCCACGGCCGCCGGCATGCCCGGCATGAGCGCGCCGACGCGCGGCGCCGGGTCGGGGGCGCGGAGGCCGATGGTCGCGAGGAGCGCCGCCGCGACGACCACCGCCGTGACGTAGTTCGCCGCGGGGCCGGCGACGATGACGAGGAAGCGCCGCCAGGCGGCCTGGTTCGCGTAGGCGGTGGGGTCGTCCGGCGCGACGTCGTCGCCGGGTGACATCCCGGCGATGCGCACGTACCCGCCGAGCGGCAGGGCGGAGATGGCGAACTCCGTCTCGCCACGCCGGAACGACGCCACGACCGGCCCGAAGCCGACGCTGAAGCGCTCGACGCGCATGCCCGATCGGCGCGCGGCGAAGAAGTGCCCGGCCTCGTGCAGGATGATGAGGAGCGACACCGCCAGGACCGCGGCGGCGATGGCGAGGACGGTGCTCACGATTCCGCTCCCTCGCCGAACTCGTCGGCCTCGAACACCTCGACCTCCGTCTCGGGCTCCTGCCACGCGCGCGCGGGGAGCCCGGCCTTGAGACAGCAGCGGGAGAGGAACGTCTCCGCGTCCCAGCCCTGCTCGAGCGCCACCTTGGGCAGGAGCGCGCCGCGATGCCAGCCTCGCCGGACGAGGACCCCGTGCGTGCCCACCTTCACGGCCCGCCGGTCGTCGAGCCGGTGGGGCGGGGTGAGGACGGACACCGCCACGCGCAGCTCGGCGATCTCGTCGGGGCGCAGGGGCGGGAAGCGCGGGTCCTCCTTCGCGGCGGAGACCGCCATGCGCGCGACCGTCGCGGCGAGCGAGCCCTCCGGGCGGAACGTGCCGACGCACCCGCGCAGCGCGTCGCCGACGTGGAGGGTGACGAACGCGCCGCGCGCCTCGGCGAGCGATCCCGAGTCGGGGAGCGCGGGGGCCGGGGCGACGCCGAGGTGGCCGAGGATCGAGCCGCGGGCGATGCCGAGGAGCGCCGCGCGCTCCGTGGGGGAGAGCTCGCTCATGGACGCCGCCGCGCGCCGGTGAGCAGGTAGGTGCGCGCGTCGCGCAGGATCTCCGCGTGGTCGAAGGCGAGCGGAGCGGGGAGCGCGTCCCAGGGGAAGGCGCGCGCCTCCTCCGCGTCGTCGGCGCCGGCGGGGTCGCCCGAGGCGCGCCCGAGGAACACCGCGCTCACCGTGTGGCGGCGCGGATCGCGGCGCGGGTCGGAGTAGACGTAGAGGAGCTCCTCGAGCCGGACCTCGAGCCCGGTCTCCTCGCGAGCCTCGCGGATCGCCGCCGCCTCGAGCGTCTCGCCCACGTCCACGAAGCCGCCGGGCAGCGCCCAGCCGGGCGGCGGGAACTTGCGGCGGACGAGGACGACACGATCGCCGGGGAGGAGGACGACCACGTCCACCGTCGGCGAGGGGCTCTGGTGCTCCGGCATGGGCGAGACCTAGCGCGAGGGCGGGCGGGGGGTCAAATCGTGAAGGGCCAGGGCGGCGCTCACCGGGGCGTGACGATGAGGGGCGGCGCGCCGGGAGAGGGCGGGGCGCCTGCCGGCTCGCCGGGCCCCGGCGCGAGCGGGAACGCCTTCTCCACGAGGAGCCGCGCGAACGGCACCGCGTGCGGTGGCGCCCCCGCGACGAGCGCCCGGGCGGTCGCCGCGGCGGAGCGGGCGTGGGCGACGTCCCCCCGCGCCTCGAGGTGCTCGGCGACGGCGAGCAGGCGGCTCGCGTGCCGGCGGCGCCGCCCCTCGTCGAAGTAGGCGTCCACGGCGTCCGCCACCACGCGCGCCATCTGCTCGGCGCGCTGCCGGTCGTCGATGTACAGCGGCGACACGCCGACCTCGTCGAGCTTCGCGGCGACCTCGCGCAGGTAGCCCTCGTCGGCGAGCCAGCCGCGGAGGAGCGGCAGGTCGTGGAGCTTCGCCGAGGCGGCCACCGCCTCGCGCTCCTCCTCGTCGGCGAGGGGTGGGAACCGCGCCGCGGGGTCGGCGAGCGGCGCGGCCGGGCCGAGCTGCGCGAGCCACAGGTCCGCGCCCTCCGGCACGCGCTGCCCGCTCGCGTCGTTCAGCGCCCGCGCCGCGGCGACGAGAGAGCGGGCCCGCGCGCGGTCGATCTCGCCGACGCCCATGGCCGCGCCGCGCTCCACGAGCCCCTTCGCGAACGCCCGCCACTCCTTGCGTCCGAGGAGCCCGACCTGGAGCTCGACGAGCCCGCGCACGTCGGACACGACCGCCTGCGCGACCTCGATGCCCTTGCCCGGCACGTTCCGGGGGAGCCACACCGCGCGCTCTCCCTGCCCGTCGATCGCCGAGGCGTAGACGGGCAGCGGCGGCTCGGCGGGCGCGGCGGGGGCCACCGCGGGGGCGCGCGGCGGCTCGGGCACCGCGACGCCTCGCGAGCGCAGGACGTGCAGGCTGCGCTTCGCCTCCTTCGCGACCTCCTTCCCCGAGTGACCGGCGAGCGCCGCGAGCACGTCGGCGCGCCCGGCGACGAGCGACGCGCGGCAGAGCGCCGCGGCGAGCGGAGGCGGCAGGGTCGCGATCTCCTCCGGCTTCGCGCGGGAGAGGCCGAGGAGGAGCCGCGAGGCGCGGCCGGCCTCCTCGCGCGGCACGCCGGCGAGCGTGGCGATCTCCTGGCTCTCCACGTTGGGATCCCGGAGGAGCGCGAGCAGCCGGTCGACGTCGAGGGTCGTCATCGAGGGCAATGTAGCGGCGGGTCCGGGGGCGATCCACCTCGTGTCCTGCCCCGGGCGAGTGCGCCGCGGGCGGCCGCGCCCTCCTGCCGCGATCGGCCTTCCGCGTTGACACCGCTCGGGAGGCCTCTCTACGCTGCATCCGGTTCGCGGCCGCCTGCGCGGTACGTCACCCACGGAGGTTCACACATGATGAAGACCCTGCTCGCGGCGATGGCCGCGCTCGCCCTCCTCGCGGCGCGACCTGCGTCGGCGTGCGACGGCGACTGCAAGAACTGCCCGCAGCATGCCCAGGCCGCCGCTGCCGGCGAGGGGAAGAAGGGCGCGGAGGCCGCGCCTGCCGCCCAGTGTCCCTGCGCCAAGGAGGGCAAGGCGTGCAAGTGCGGCGAGAAGTGCCAGTGCCCGCACTGTGCCGCCCACAAGGGCCCCCCGAAGAAGGCGGAAGAGAAGAAGAGCTAGCCCGGACGTCGCCGGATCCGAGGCCGACGGCCGCTCCGGAGACGGGGCGGCCGTCGCACGTCTCGAGCGCGGGTACGACGCCGTGTATCGCCGAGGGCGCGCGGGCCGTCACCGCTTCCCGCCGAATCCCTTCAAGAGCCCCTCGACCGCGTCGCGCCCGCGCTCCACCTGCTTGCGGGCGCCCTTCACCGCCTCGTGCGCCTCCCCTCGCGCGAGGTTCGCGACCGCTGTGTCCGCTCGCACCGAGACGCTGGGCGACTCGAGCGTGCCGCCGAGCGCGAGCGGGACCTCGAGCATCTGCGGCAGCGGCAGGCCGCCCGGGACGACGCGGGCGAGCGCCGCCTTCGGGACGGAGGACGTGCCCTCGAGCGCGAGCCGGCCGTCGAGGCCCACGCGACCGCCGAGCGCGAGCTTCCCGAACGGCGTGTCGACGGTCACGGGCGCCCTCGCCACGAGGAACCCGTCCTTCACGTCGAACTCGCCGGCGAGGTTCTTGAACTCGGTGCGCCCCTTCGCGCCGCTCACCTCGCGGGCCGCGCGGCCGCGGCCGAGCTGCTCGAGCCCCCGCGCCACGCCGCCGAGCACCGCGTCGCCGAGGTCGGTCGTGACGAGCGCGCCGTCCTTCACGGCGAGCGCGGCGAGGCCGGTGAGCGCCTGGCGCAGCTTCGCCCAGTCCGTCCCCTTGCCGACGACGTCGAGCGTGCCGTCCAGCTTGCCCGTCAGCGGCTGCGCGCCGGCGAACGCCTGCAGCGCGCCGCCCAGATCGAGCGCCGAGAGCTTCGCGGCGAGCCTCCAGGTCGGGACCTTCTCCCCGAGCGCGATGTGCGTGCCGGCCCCCGAGACCCGGCCGCCGAACACGGCCGCGTCGAGCTCCTCCACGGTGAGCACGCCCTTCACGAGGCTCACGCGGGCCTTCACGTTCTTCGCCTGGAGCCGGCCGCTCCTCACCTCGGCGAGGGCGACCGTTCCGCGGACGCTCGCGGCGCGGAGCCGCTCGCGCATCGCGGCGGGCACCAGGTCGCCGCCGCGCGGCGGCGCCGCCTCCGCCTTCTCCGGCAGGAGGCCCATCACCGCGTCGAGATCGAGCAGCGAGCCCGTCACGACGAACCAGGCCGCGAGCGGCGGCGTCGCGACGGAGGCGTGGCCGCCGAGGTCCACGCCGGGGCCGCGGAGCGTGAGCTCGGTGAGATCCACGCGCGAGGCGGCGGGCCGCGCCGGCGACCAGGTCGCGAGCGCGCGGAAGTGGCCCGACGCCGGCTGGCCACGGAGCCTCACGTCCTTCAGCGCGCCGGAGCCGTCCACCTTGTAGGCCCGCCCCTCGCCGGTGGTGACCTTCGCCTCGAGGGTCGCCGTGCCGCCGCGGACGAGCGCCCCGAGCTCTGCGGGGAGCAGCGCGCGGAACCGATCGAGCGGGAGCGCGCCGATCTGGAGCCCACCCGTGATGAGCGGCCAGTCCTCCGGCCGCCGGGGCACCCCGTCCGGCAGGTGGTCCACCGAGAGCTGCGCGTGGAGGTTCTGCTGCGCGCTCGCGAACGCCGCCGCGACGCGCACCTCGAACGGGAGGCCGGGGCCGACGCCCGTCGCCTCGAGATCGAGCTGCTCGAGCGCGACGCCCGCGTCGTCCCGGCCCGCGCTCCGGTCCACGAGCCGGATCGCCGCCCCCTCGATCCGCACGCGCTCCACCACGACGCGCGTCGCCGCCCCCGCGGCCTGCGCCGGCTCCGCGGCGGTCTCGGGCTTCCCTTCGCCGAGCCCCTCGTAGTTCCAGGTGCCGTCCTTCGCGCGGACGAGGTTCACGGTGGGTTTCACGAGCACGACCGAGCGGACCTCGACGTCCTTCCCGAGCGAGCGGAGGAGCGGCCACAGGCCGAGGTGCACGTCGAGCGACTCGGCGGCGACGAGCCCCGGCTCGCCCGCGCGGCCCGCCACGGTGAGGCCCCGCAGCGCGACGCGGGCCTCGGGGAGGAGGTGGAGCTTCGCGGTCGTGACGGCGACCTCCCGGCCGAGCGCCCGGGACGCCTGCGAGAGCACGAGATCCGCGACGCGCCTCGTGACCGCGGCGGAGTCCACGAGGAGGAGGAGCGCGGCGACGAGCAGGACGAGGAGCCCCGCCGCGGCGCCCGCGATGAGAAGGAGCCTGCGCGCGACGGGACGCCCGCCGGTCGCCATGGTGGAAACGTCGGCTCCCGCTGGCGGGACCGCAAGGGGCGCGGCGCGCGGCTGCCCGGGCGGGAGCGTGCAACGGCGGCTCCCGTGGGGAATGCTTGGGAGGTGACTCGTGCCCAGGGATCGGCCGTCCTCCCCACCGCCCGCGGCGCCGCGGGCGCTCCGGGCGGCCGCCGCGCCGGCCGCGCGACGCTCCGCTTCGTGGCCGAGCAGGCGTTCACGCGGGCCGCGGGGGCGCCGCTCGTGGGCGGCAACGCGGTGCGTCTCCTTCGCGACGCCGGGGAGAACTTCCCCGCGTGGCACGAGGCCATCGCGGCCGCGCGGGAGAGCGTGCTCTTCGAGGCGTACATCTTCGCGGACGACCGGGTCGGCCGGCGGTTCGCGGAGCTCCTCGCGGAGAAGGCGCGCGCCGGCGTGCGCGTGCGCGTCCTCCACGACTGGCTCGGCGGGATCGGCGAGGCCTCGTCGCGCTTCTGGCGCCGGCTCGCGGACGCGGGGGTCGAGGTCCGCACGTTCAACCCGCCGCGCCTCGACAGCCCCATCGGCTGGATGGGTCGCGATCACCGCAAGAGCATCGTCGTCGACGGGCGCGTCGGCTTCGTCACCGGGCTCTGCGTCGCGGAGCGCTGGGCGGGCGACCCGGCCCGCGGCGCGGAGCCGTGGCGCGACACCGGCGTGGAGGTGCGAGGGCCGGCCGTGGCGGATCTCGCCCGCGCGTTCGCGCAGGTCTGGGACGAGGCGGGAGCGCCGCTCCCGGACGAGGAGCTCCCGGACCCCGCTCACGTGGCCGCGGCGGGCGAGGTGGCGTTGCGCGTCGTCGCGAGCGAGCCCGCGACCGCCGGGCTGTACCGCCTCGACCAGCTCGTCGCGGCGATGGCGCGCCGCTCCCTCTGGATCACCGACGCGTACTTCGTGGGCACGGCGGCCTACGTGCAGGGGCTCCGCGCCGCCGCGCACGACGGCGTGGACGTGCGGCTCCTCGTGCCGGGCGACTCGGATCTCGGCCTCGTGAAGCGCCTCTCGGTCGCGGGCTACCGGCCGCTGCTCGAGGCGGGGGTGCGGATCTTCGAGTGGAACGGGGCGATGCTCCACGCGAAGACCGCCGTCGCGGACGGGCGCTGGGCGCGCGTGGGATCGTCGAACCTGAACCTCTCCTCCTGGCTCGCGAACTGGGAGCTCGACGTCGCGATCGAGGACGAGGGCTTCGCGCAGCGGATGGAGGACGCGTACGAGGAGGACCTCGGGCGCGCGACGGAGATCGTGCTCGACGCGCGCCGCCGCGTGCAGCCGGTCCGTCCCGTACCGCGCCTGCGCCGGCCGCGACCGCCGGGACGGCGGCGCCGCCGCGAGGGCTCGGCGGTCGCCGCGGCCGGCGCGCTCCGCATCGGCAACGCGGTGGGCGCCGCGCTCGGCGGCTATCGCGTGCTCGGCCCCACCGAGGCGCGCGTCCTCGCCGTCGCCGCGGGCGTGGTCCTCGCGCTCGGCGCGGTCGCCGTACTCTGGCCGCGCGTCATCGCGACGCCGCTCGCGGCCCTGGGCCTGTGGCTCGGGATCTCGCTCGCCGCGCGGGCGTGGCGGCTGCGGCGGCACGGGGCGGGCGTCCCCACCCCCGTGGAGCGCTCCGCCGAGGAGGCCGCCGTGGCCCGGCGCGCGCTCGCCGGGGAGGCCGACCCGGACCGCGCCCGCGAGGACGCGGGTCGCGACGCGCGCGCCTGAGCAGCTCAGCCGGTCGCGATGGCGTCGTAGCCCCGCCCGCTCAGCTGGAGCAGGCAGAGCCCGTGCCCGAACGGATCGGCGAGGAGCGCGAGCCGGCCCCACGCGTGCGCCTGCACCTCGCCCTCCTGGGTCGCGCCCGCGGCGAGCGCGCGGCGGAGCGCGGCGTCGAGGTCGGGCACGACCACGTCGAGGTGGACGGGGGTCCAGTGCCGCGCGAAGTCCCGCACCTGCGCGGACGCCGCGCTCGCCCGGCTCCCGGGCGCCTTCGCGAGGAGGTCGATCGGGCACGGGCCGCCCAGCATCTCGACGCCCCCCGCCCCGAAGCGGCGACCGGGGGAGAGCGAGAGCGCCTCCGAGTAGAACCGGACGGCGCGCTCGAGGTCGGGGACGTCGACGCAGATGCGGAGCTCGGTCATCCGGGACGTGTAGCGCGAGCGCCGGGCGCGCGCCCGCTCACCGCGCCGCCCGCGGGTGTCCGGCGCGCCCGAGGATCGCGTCCATCTCGTCCATCACGCGGTTCATCTCGTCCATGGCGGCGGCGAACGGCGCGGAGGTGGTCATGTCGACGCCCGCGTCCTTCAGGAGGTCGATCGCGTAGCGCGACCCGCCCGCGGAGAGCATCGCGAGGTAACGGTCGCGGGCCGCGGTCCCGCCCGTCACCGCCTCCTCGCGGATGGCCTTCGCGAGCGAGGTGGAGGCGACGAGGCTCGTCGCGTACTGGAACACGTAGAAGTCGTAGTTGAAGAAGTGGGGGACCGAGGCCCACTCGACGCCGTAGCGCGCGTCGACGCGGCAGAGGCCCTGGGCGTGCCCGTAGTACTTGCGGACCAGCTCGAGGTAGAGCGTCGAGAGCGCCTCCCCCGAGAGCGCCTCGCCCTTCTCGGCGCGCTTGTGCACGGCGAGCTCGAACTCCGCGAACATCGTCTGGCGGAAGAGGGTGGTGCGGAGCGTCTCGAGGTGCCGGCCGAGGAGGAAGAGCCGCGTCGCGTCGTCCTTCGTCCGGTCGAGGACCCGGTGCAGGAGCAGGTTCTCGTTGAGCGTCGAGGCGACCTCGGCGACGAAGGTCGGGTAGTCGTACTTGGGGAACGGCTGGGCCCTGGCGGCGAGGGCCGAGTGCATGGTGTGGCCGGACTCGTGCGCGAGGGTGGAGACGTCCTCCCACTGCCCGTTGAAGTTGAGGAGCTGGTACGGGTGGACCGCGTACACGCCCATCGAGTACGCGCCCGAGCGCTTCCCGGGGCGGGGGAGGAAGTCGGTCCAGCGGCCGTCGAGCGCGCTGCGCAGCGCCTCGACGTAGGGCGCGCCGAGCGGCGCCACCGCCTCGAGCGTGAGGGCGACGCCCTCGGCAGGCGTGTAGCGCCGCTCGACGTCCTTCACGAGCGGCGCGTAGAGGTCCTCGTAGCGCAGCTCCGAGAGGCCGAGCATGCGCTTGCGGAGCGCGAGGTAGCGGTGGAGCGTGGGGAGGCTCCGGTTCACGTCGGCGACGAGCTGGTGGTAGACCGCGGGCGGGATGTTCGCGGCGAAGAGCGCCGACTCGAGCGACGACCGGAAGCCGCGCACGTCCTTCTCGAAGCGGTGCCCCTTCACCTGCGCGTCCATCGCCGCGCCCAGGGTCCGCTCGTAGGTCTTCACCGCGTCGAAGAAGGCCCGGAACACCTTCTCGCGGTCCGCCGCCGACGGCGCCGTGCGCGCCCGCTGGTAGCCCGCGGGATCGAGGCGGACCTGCTCGCCCGTGGAGAGCTTCACCGTGGGCCAGGGAATGTCGGCGTTCGTCAGGACGCCGTGCACCGCGGGAGCCGCGCCCTCGAGCTCGCCCGCCTGCGCGACGATCCGCTCCTCCCGCGGCGAGAGGGTGTGGTCCTTCCAGCGGAGGAGGTCCGAGAGGAAGAAGTCGAACTGGGCGAGGCGCGGGTCCTCCTTCAGGAACGCCTTCACCTTCGCCGCGTCGACGGCGAGGAGCTCCGGGCGCACGAACGAGGCGGCCGCCTCGAGCTCGACGCCGAGCCGCTCCGCCTCCTGCCTCAGCTCCCGCGGGCGCGCCGCCTTGACGTCGCCGTCGCTCCTCAGCATCGCGTAGGCGAAGAGCCGCTCGTACCGCTCGCGGAGCTGCGCGAGGTCCGCGAGGCCGTCCGCGAGCGCCTTCGCGGAGGCGCCCAGGCGCCCCTCGTGCCGCCCCCGGAACCCCGCGACGTCCTTCCCGAGCGCGGCCTTCGCCTCGGACCAGGCGGCGTCGGAGGGGTAGAGCGCGGTGAGGTCCCAGCGGAGCGCCTCGGGGTCGCGCGTCTCGGCGGAGCGCGGCGACCGAGGGCCGGGAGGCGCGGTCTTCCGGGTGGCCGCGGCGGACGTCGGCGCGGCGGCGAGGAGGAAGAGCAGGGCGATGATGGGGCGCATGAGTCTCCCATTGCAGGGGGCAGGGCGGCTGCGCAACGGAGGGCGCGAGGGGCGCGATGTGACGACAGGTCGCGTCAGCGAAGAAAGGAGCTTCGTCTCAGGAGCGCGATTCTACGCCCCCACCCGCTGCACTTCTCGGGCGCCCGTACGGGCGCAGCGGCCGTCACGGACGTCCGTCCGGACGGAGGCGGATCACGAAGGCGTCGAGGCTCCCGGCATTCGGCGCGGCCACGTCACCGCTCGTGCTGCCCGCCACGTACGCGTCGCCCGCACCGTCGATCGCGATTGCCGATACGACGCTCCCGAAAGGACCGTGGCTGCGCGTCCACAGCTCCGAGCCTCCCGCCGAGAGGCGCACGATCATGATCGTCCCGGACGGCCCGGACGCGCCGACCCAGAAGCCCGCCGCCGGGTCGGCGGCCACCGCCGAGACGAGGGTGATGCCTTGCGCGGGTGCGGGCGTCCAGGTCCACCTCGGCGCGCCGGCCGGATCGAACGCGGCCACCCACGGCCGCGTGGTGCCGGTCGATCCCACGCCGTGCCCCGCGACGGCCGCGACGCCGTCCGCGCCCACCCCCACGCCCGTCGGCACGTCGAGGTCGCTCGTCGCCAGGGTGCGCATCCACTCGACGCCTCCGCTCGCGTCGAGCTTGGCGAGGAACACGTCCGACGTGGTGGGCACCGCGGGGTCCGTGGCCTGTCCGGCGACGTACGTGTTCCCCGCCGCGTCCACCGTGAGCGCCACCGGACGGTCCTCGAGCGGCGTCGCGAGGGCCACCTCCCAGACCACCTCACCGCCGGCCCCGTATTTCGTGACGAGCGCGTCGCCCTGCCAGTCGAGCGAGGCGGCGATGACGATGCCGCCGGGCCCCCCCGTGACGAGGGAGTAGACGACGCCAGGCGACCGCTCCCAGACGACCGTGCCGTCGCGCGCGACCTTGCGCACGAAGGCGCCCGACGTGCCGTCCAGGTCCCACCCCGCGTACGTCACGCTGCCCGCTCCGCCGGCGGCCGCTGCGACGATGTTCGTGCCCGGCGCCGACCACGGTCGAACGGGGAGGACCGAGCCGTCGCGCGTGACGGTCGCGACGAAGCTCTCGAAGAGACCGGGCCACGGCGCGAGGAGAAGGTCGAAGCTGTGGCCGATGAGGTGCAACTCCCCTTCGCGATCGAGCGCGATCCCGTGGGCCGTGTCCTGCCCCTCCCACCCGAGCTGCCGCGCGCCGCTCCATGACGGCAGCGCCGGAGCGTCAGGGCCGCAGCGAAACCGGGCCCGGCACTCCGTCTGGCCACGATCGAACCTCACCAGCACGCGCGCGCCGGCGCTCGTCTCGGTGCGGCACGTCGCGTCGCCGCCCGGCTCGCCCCCCAGCGCGACGCACGCCGCCCGCGAAGCGACCGGCACCACGACGAGCTCCTCCGCGCTGCGTCCGACCGGCAGGGTGAGTCCGGCCAGGAGCCGCGAGCCGAACGTCCAGGAGGATGGGCCCGCCCGCACGGCGGGGTCGCCGTCGAGCCCGGTCACCACCGAGGGCGCGTCGGCGACGTTCGTCACCGCGACGCGGAACACGAGGAGCGCTGGATAGGCGTCGACGTCGAGGACGGTCGCCGCGGGCGCGATCATGAGGGGCCGGCCATCCATGCCGATCGCCGGCTTCCCGTGCAACGGTGCGGCGAGGCCCACGCCGAGCTCGCACGTGAGGTCGTGCGCCGCGGCGGACCCGGCGAGCAAGAGCGACGCGATCGCCAACGTCCACCCTCGAGCCATCTCCGCCTCCCTCAGAAGTGCAGCGACGCCTGCGGGACGAGCAGGAGCGCCCCGGTAGAGGGGTCGCGCTGGAGCGACCGCGCGAGATCGAGCTGGATGACGAGGCGGCACCGTCCGGCGTCGACCTCGTCCGCGTCGAACGTGAAGGAGAGCGGGGCGGCGCACACGTCCAGCTCGCCGGACAGGGCCCCGCCGGCCACGCGCGCCGACTCGATCGCGAGGGTGGCCGTGACCGGGCCCGACGCCGGGAGCGGCACGTCCCCGACCCGGAAGCCGTCGCCTGCTGCGAGATCGAACGCGGCGGCGGGCGCCCCCGCCGCGCGGACGCCCACGCGGAACGACGCCACGAGCCCCGTGTGCGCCGCGGCGATCCACAGCGAGGCCGCGCCGCCGCAGCGCGCGGCCACCGCCGGCGGCTCGAGCGGGGGGATGCCGCCGCCCGACGGAGCGCCGCCCCCACCCGGAGCGCCATCCCCAGCGGGGGATCCTGGCGCGGGCGCCGCGCCCCGATCCTGCCCCGTCCCACACGCCGCCAGCAGCGCGGCGATCGCCGCACCCCACGCCCTCGACCTCATCGCAGCCCCCACCCGCGACGCGCCGGTGCATCGCCCCTGGGTGAAGGTCGCCATCCGGGAACCCGGGCGCCAACGTCACGCGCGGGGGGCACTCCATCACGCAGGCGACCGGGCTCGTCGTCCCTAGGGACCTGGAGGCCTTCGGGCCCTACGCCCCCACCCGCTGCACGCCCCTCGCCGCGCTCTGCCCCGGCGCGCGACGTGCGCGCTGGCGGTGCGCCTCGAGCACCTTCCCGAGGTACTGCCCGGTGTAGCTCTCCTTCACCCCGGCGACCTCCTCGGGCGTGCCCTCGGCGATGACGAGGCCGCCGTCGGCGCCGCCCTCAGGGCCGATGTCGATGATCCAGTCGGCGCACTTGATGACGTCGAGGTTGTGCTCGATGACGACCACCGTGTTGCCGGCGTCGACCAGCCGGTCCAGCACGGCGAGGAGCTTCTTCACGTCCTCGAAGTGGAGTCCGGTGGTGGGCTCGTCGAGGATGTAGAGCGTCTTGCCCGTGCCGACGCGGGCGAGCTCGCGCGAGAGCTTGATCCGCTGCGCCTCGCCGCCGGAGAGGGTGGGGGAGGGCTGGCCGAGCTTGAGGTAGCCGAGGCCGACGTCCTCGAGCGTGGTGAGGATGCGCGCGATCTCGCGGTGGTGCTCGAAGAGCGACTTCGCCTCGGTGATGGAGAGATCGAGCACCTCGGCGATGTTCTTGCCCTTGAAGGTGACCCGGAGGGTCGCCTCGTTGAAGCGCTTGCCGCCGCACACCTCGCACGGCACGAGCACGTCGGCGAGGAAGTGCATCTCGACGAGCTTCATGCCGTCGCCCTGGCACGCCTCGCAGCGTCCGCCCTTCACGTTGAAGCTGAAGCGGCCGGGCTGGTACCCGAACGCGCGCGCCTCGGGCGTCTGCGCGAACACCTCGCGGATGGCGTCGAACACCTTCGTGTAGGTCGCCGGGTTCGAGCGCGGGGTGCGGCCGATCGGCTGCTGGTTGATGTCGATGACCTTGTCGATGTGCTCCCAGCCGGTCAGCGCCTGGTGCTTCCCCGGGACCTCGCGCGTGCCGTACAGGTGGCGCATCAGCGCGGGGCGGAGGATCGCGTTCACGAGCGTGGACTTGCCCGCGCCGGAGACGCCCGTGACCGCGGTGAAGCGGCCGAGCGGGAACGAGGCGGTGAGGTCCTTCAGGTTGTTCTCGGTGGCCCCGGAGATGGTGATCGCGCCCTTGTCCTCGCTGCGGCGCCGCTCGGGGACGTAGATCTCCTTGCGCCCGGAGAGGTACGCGCCGGTGAGCGAGTCGGGATCGCGCTTCACCTCCGCCGGCGTCCCCGCGCTCACGATCTCGCCGCCGTGCGCGCCGGCGCCCGGGCCGAAGTCCACGAGCCAGTCCGCCTCCTCCATCGTCTCCTCGTCGTGCTCGACGACGATGACCGAGTTGCCGACGTCGCGGAGCCGCTTGAGGGTCGCGAGGAGCTTGCCGTTGTCGCGCTGGTGCAGCCCGATCGACGGCTCGTCGAGGATGTAGATGACGCCGGTGAGCTCGGAGCCCATCTGCGAGGCCAGGCGGATGCGCTGGCTCTCGCCGCCCGAGAGCGACGGGCCGGGGCGGTCGAGCGTGAGGTAGCTGAGGCCCACGTCCAGCAGGAACTTGAGCCGGTTCTTGATCTCCTTCAGGAGCTCGTCGGCGATCTTCGCCTCGCTCCCCTTGAGATCGAGCGAGCCGAGCCACGCGTGCGCGTCCTGGATCGTGAGCCGGGAGAGATCGACGATGCCCTTGCCGCGGATGCGCACCGCGCGGCTCTCGGGCTTGAGCCGCTCGCCGCCGCAGGTGTGGCAGGGCTTGTCCGAGAAGTAGCGCATGTAGTGGCGGCGCATCGCCTCGGAGCCCGTCGCCTTGAGCCGGCGGTAGAGCTGGTTCACGACGCCCTCGAACTCGATGCGCCAGGAGCGCCCGCCATTCGACGCACCCTCGGTGCCGTAGAGGATGACGTCGCGGTGGAGCTTCGGCAGCTTCGCCCAGGGCAGGTCGAGGTCGATCTTGAGCGAGCGCGCGAGGTGCTCGACGAACTCGAAGGTCCAGCCTTCGCCGCGCTCCATGCCGCTCGCCCAGGGCTCGACCGCGCCCTGGCGGATCGTGAGCGAGGGGTCCGGGATGATGAGGTCCGCGTCCATCTCGGCCCGCGTCCCGAGCCCCTGGCAGTCGGGGCACGAGCCGAGCGGCGAGTTGAACGAGAAGTTCTGCGGCGCGAGCTCGCCGAAGCTGAGCCCGCAGGCGTGGCAGGCGTTGAGCTCGGAGAAGAAGCGATCGTGCTTCTTGTACTCCTCGGGATCCCCCGCCCCGACCCGCTGCTCCTTGTCCGCGTCGGCGACGACGAGGGTGCCCTTCCCCTCGCGGAGCGCGGTCTCGATCGAGTCGGTGAGGCGGGAGCGGATCCCCTCCTTCACCACCAGGCGATCCACCACGAGCTCGATGTCGTGCTTCAGCTTCTTGTCGAGGACGAGCCGGTCGGTGAGCTGGTGGATCATCCCGTCGACGCGCACGCGCGCGAAGCCGCGCTTGGCGAGGTCGGCGAGGAGGTCCCTGTACTCGCCCTTGCGGTTCTGGACGAGCGGGGCGAGCACGAGGATGCGGGCGCCCTCCGGGTACTGGACGATCGCCTCGACGATCTGCTGGGCCGTCTGCTTGCCGACGGGCCGGCCGCACGAGGGGCAGTGCTGGAGGCCGATCGAGGCGTACAGCACGCGCAGGTAGTCGTGGACCTCGGTGATGGTCCCGACCGTGGAGCGCGGGTTGTTCGAGGCCGCCTTCTGCTCGATGGAGATCGTGGGCGAGAGCCCGCGGATGGTGTCGTACTTGGGCTTCTCCATCTGCCCGAGGAACTGGCGCGCGTACGACGAGAGGGACTCGACGTAGCGGCGCTGCCCCTCGGCGTAGAGGGTGTCGAACGCGAGCGAGGACTTCCCGGACCCCGAGACGCCGGTGAACACCACCAGCTTCTTCTTCGGGATCTCGAGAGCGACCGACTTGAGGTTGTGCTCGCGCGCGCCCTTGACTGAGATGAATTCGGGCTCGCTCATGTGGCGCGTTGTCTAACGGAACGTGGCTCTTTTGGCCAGCCGCGTTGTCCCCCGGCGAGGCGTCGTGGACCCGACCCGGCGACGCGGCCGGAGCGGCGGACGGGCGCCGCCTTCCCCCGCCGGGACGATGGTGATAGACGCGGATTCCCGTGAGTTCCGCTCCCCCGCAGCCCTCGCGCTCGCCCGGCGCCGCGCCCCTCGCGCCCGCCACGGCCGGGCCTGCGACCGGGCCCACGGCCGGTGCGCTCTACCCCGTGCGTCCGGGGGAGCGGGCGATGGCCCGCGCGCGGCTGCTCCTCTTCGGCGCGGGGGTCTTCTTCGGGCTGTCCGCCGTGCTCGCGCGCGTCGCGACGCAGGCGGGGATGAACGGCGGGCAGGTCACCTTCGCCCGCTTCGTCCTCGGGATGGCGTTCGTCGGCGGGATCTTCGTCGCGCGTCCGGGCACGTTCCGCCCGCGCCGCAAGGCGCTGCTCGTCTCGCGCGGCTTCTTCGGCGGCATCGCCGCGCTCCTCTACTTCCTCTCCATCGAGCGGATCCCCGCGGGCGAGGCGACCCTCCTCAACAACACCTTCCCGATCTGGGCGGTGCTCCTCTCGCTCTTCGTCCTGAACGAGCGCCCGACCATCCACCTCGGCGTCGGCCTCGCGCTCGCGAGCGCGGGCGTGTTCCTCGTCCTCGGCGGCGGCGGGGTGAGCCTCGGGCTCGGGGTGGGCGAGATCCTGGGCATCGTCTCCGCGGTGTGCGGCGGCGCGGCGGTGACCTCCATCCGCGCGCTCCGGACGACGGACAACGCACCGACCATCTTCTTCGCGTTCGCCGTCGGAGGCGCCGCGGCCTCGCTGCCGTACGCGTTCGCGCCGTGGCCGAGCGCGCCGCTCGCCTGGCTCGCCCTGGCGGGCGTGGGCGTCGTGGCGTTCCTCGCGCAGCTCTTCATGACCGAGGCGTACGGCGCGCTGTCCGTGCCGGAGGCGGCGCTCTGGCAGCAGCTCACGCCCATCGCGAGCTACCTCTGGGCGCTCACCATCGGCGAGCGGATCGGCGGCTGGACGCTCGTGGGCGTGCTGCTCGGGGTGGCCGGGATCGTCTACGGGTCCGTGCTCGGCCACCGGCCTCGCGAGGCGCGCTCGCCGGAGGCGGCGCTCGCCGCCGGGCTCCCCGCGGAGGAGCCATGAGCGAGGGGGGCGGGCGGCGGCCGGGGGCCCCGGCCTCGCCCTCCCGCGGCGCCGGCACGAAGTTCCGCGCGCGCCTGCTCCTCCTCGGCTCCGCCGCCTCGTTCGGGCTCATGGCCGTCCTCGCGCGGCTGCTCTCCACGCGCGGGGAGACGTTCAGCGCAGGGCAGCTCACCGTCGTGCGGTTCGTGGTCGGCGCGGCGGTGTCGCTCGTGGCGTTCCGCGTCCGGCCCGGGCTCTACCGGCCGCACAACCGGCGGCTCCTGTGGACGCGCGGCGTGTCGGGCGGCATCGTCGTCGTCCTCTACTTCCTCGCCCTCCAGCGCATCCCCGCGGGCGAGGCGGGGATGCTCTACAACCTCTTCCCGGTCATCGCGACGGTGCTCTCGATCCGCACGTTCGGGGAGCGGCCGACGATCCACCTCCTCCTCGCGCTCCTCCTCGCCACCTTCGGGGTCGCCCTCGTGCTCGGGAACGGCTCCCTCCGGCTCGGGCTCGGCGCGGGCGAGGCGCTCGCCGTCGGGGCGGCGGTGTTCGCCGCGCTCTCCGCGGTGGTCATCCGCGCCATGCGCGCGACCGACAACGCCGCGACGATCTTCTTCTACTTCTCCCTGGGCGGGCTCCCCGTCGCGCTCCCCTTCGCGCTCGGGCCGTGGCCCACCGCGCCGGGGCCGTGGGCCATCGCCGCCGTGATGGGGCTCGCCGCGTACTCCGCGCAGGTGCTCATGACGGAGGCCTACGGCGCGCTCAGCGTCGGGGAGGCGGCCGTCTGGCTCCAGCTCACGCCGCTCGCGCAGTACCTGCTCGCGGCGGTGCTGCTCGGGGAGCGGGTGTCCGCGGCGGGCGGCCTCGGCATGCTCGTCGGCGTCGCCGGCGTGGCGTATGGCACGGTGCTCGGACACCGGCCGCGCAGCGCGGTGTCGCCGCCGCGTCCGGGCGTTCCGCGCTGAGCGCCCGCCATCGCCGGGCCAGTTCAGGGCCCTCCCGGCGACGCGGCGCGGCATGGGCAGCCCGAAGCGCGCCGCCCCGCCCGGGTCCGGCGGTCGGAGGGTGAACCCGGGTACAACGGGGGACCACCCGCCACGACACGGAGAGTCACGATGAAGAAGCTCGCCGCCGCCGCCCTCGCGCTCGCCGTCGCGCTCCCCGCCCACGCGAAGAAGGTCGCCGGCGTGGACTTCCCCGAGACCATCGAGGTCGCGGGCAAGGCGCTCAAGCTGAACGGCGCCGGGCTGCGCAAGAAGTTCATCATCAAGGTCTACGCGGGGGGCCTCTACCTCACCGAGCCCTCGCGCGACGCGGACGCCGTCATCGCCGCCGACGCTCCGAAGCGCGTCCGCATGGTGTTCCTGCGCGACGTGACGAAGAGCCAGATCATGGACGCGTACCGCGACGGCTTCCGCGCCAACTCGGGCGGCCCGAACCTCGACGCGCTCCTCCAGCAGCTGAAGACGATCGAGCCGGCGATCCCGAACATGCGCGAGGGCGGGGAGATGTTCGTGACCTACGTCCCCGGCCAGGGGACGATCGTCGGGGCGGCGGGCGGGAAGCCCGTGACCGTTCCGGGCAAGGACTTCGCCGACGCGATGTTCCGCAACTGGCTCGGGCGCGAGCCCGCCGACGGAGATCTGAAGAAGAGCATGCTGGGCCGGTAGCGGCTGCTGGGCGCGGCCCTCCTGCGCCCTGGCGGGGCCGCGCGGGCTCCGGTATGCGAAGGCGCATGCCCGGGCTCGATCCGTTCACCGAGGACCACCAGGCGTTCCGGCGCACCGTCCGCGAGTTCTGCGAGCGCGAGCTCGCGCCGCACGCGCGCGCCTGGGACGCGGCCGCCGAGTTCCCGCGCGCCCTCTTCCGCACCTTCGGGGAGCTGGGCTTCTTCGGGATCCGCCACCCGCCGGAGTGGGGCGGGTCCGGGCTCGACTGGTGGTACGTCGTCGCGTACGCCGAGGAGCTCGTCCGCTGCCGCAACGCGGGGCTCGCCATGGCCATGCTGGTCCACGGCGAGATGGCCATCCCCGTGATCGCCGATCTCGGCACGGACGAGCAGAAGCGCGAGTTCCTCGCGCCCGCGATCCGCGGCGAGCGCATCGCGGCGCTCGCGATCTCCGAGCCGGACGCGGGCTCCGACGTGGCGGCCCTCCGGACGACCGCGCGGCGCGACGGCGACGACCTCGTCGTGAACGGCGCCAAGACGTGGATCACGAACGGCGCGCGGGCGGACTTCCTCACGCTGGCGGTCCGCACCGGCGGGCCGGGCCACGAGGGCCTGTCGCTCCTCCTCTTCCCGACCGACACGCCCGGGTTCCAGGTCTCGCGCACGCTCGAGAAGGTGGGGAACCCGTCCTCCGACACGGCGCTCCTCTTCTTCGAGGACTGCCGGGTCCCGGCGCGCTGGCTGCTCGGCGAGGAGAACCAGGGCTTCTACCACGTGATGGCGAACTTCCAGGGCGAGCGGCTCGTCGCCGCGGTGCAGGCGGTGGCCGGGATGCAGCTCATGGTGGAGGACGCGCTGCGCTACGCCGGCGAGCGCAGCGCCTTCGGCCGCCCGCTCGCGCGCATGCAGGTGTGGCGGCACAAGCTCGCCGAGCACCTCACGGCCATCGAGGCGGCGCGCTGGCTCACCTACCGCGCCTGCGATCTCCTCCAGCGCGGCGAGCCGGCGGTGAAGGAGATCTCCATGGCGAAGCTCTTCGCCTGCGACCTCGCCCAGCGCGTCGCCTACGACTGCATGCAGCTCCACGGCGGCATGGGGTACGTGCTCGAGACCGACGTCGCGCGCGCCTGGCGCGACGTCCGCGTGATGACCATCGCCGGCGGCACCTCCGAGATCATGAAGGAGATCATCTCCCGCGCCGCCGGGATGTAGCGCGGCGAGGAGGCAACGCCATGCCCGACGCCCTCGTGGTCCTCGTCACCGCGCCGTCCGCCGAGAAGGCCGCGGAGCTCGCGCGCGCCCTCGTCGAGGAGCGGCTCGCCGCCTGCGGCAACGTCGTCCCGGCCATCCGCTCGATCTACCGCTGGGAGGGGAAGGTGCAGGACGAGGCCGAGGCGCTCCTCGTGCTCAAGACCACGCGCGGACGCTTCGAGGCGCTGCGGGAGCGCGTGCTCGCCCTGCACCCCTACGACGTGCCGGAGGTGCTCGCCCTGCCCGTGGAGGCGGGGAGCGCGCCGTACCTCGCCTGGCTCGCCGGGGCGACGCGCGAGACGGGTGAGACGTGAGCGAGGTCGCCGGGGGACGCCACGCGCCTCACTTCTTCCGGAAGAGCGCCTCGAGCGCGTCCCGCGGATTCTCCTCCGCCGGCGCCGGGGCCTCTCCGAACAGCGCCCCGAGCTGATCGCGCGCGGCCCGCGAGCTCTTGCGGCGGCGCGAGGCGCCGTCGCCGAGCTGGAACAGGTCGCAGGCGTTCGAGGCGATCTTGTCGATGATGTGCTCGGCGTGGGGCTCGCGGCACTCGTGCGCGGAGCCCTCGTCGTAGTGGCGGCAGTCGATGCAGCAGTGGAGGTCGGCGTCGCACTCGGGGCAGGTGGTCCGACGTCCCACCGGGCCGTCGATCCGGAGCGTCGCCCCGCACGCGTGGCAGCTCGTCGGCATGCGGTTATCATAAGCCCCCGGGGGGGACGGGCGCATCGATGCAGAAGCCCATCCCGTATGGCCGCTACGTCCTGCTCGATCGCATCGCGATCGGCGGCATGGCCGAGGTGTACGTGGCGCTCCGGCGCGACGACGCCTCCGCGCGGCTGTACGCCCTGAAGCGCATCCTCCCGACGCTCGCGGAGGACGGCGAGTTCATCCAGATGTTCCTCGACGAGGCGCGGCTCGTCGTCCAGCTGGACCACCCCGGCGTCGTGCCCATCCACGAGCTCGGGAAGCACGGCGAGGGGTACTACATCGCGATGGAGTACGTGCCCGGGCGCGACCTTCGCGCGCTCGTGCAGCGCACCCGGGCGCGAGGCGGGCTGCCCGTGCCCCTCGCGGCCTACCTCGGCTGGCGCGTGGCGGACGCCCTCGATCACGCCCACCGCAAGCGCGACGCGCGCGGCACGCCGCTCCAGATCGTCCACCGGGACGTGTCGCCCGCGAACGTGCTGCTCGGCTTCGACGGCTCGGTGCGGGTCATCGACTTCGGCATCGCCCAGGCGGCGCTCCGGACGCGCCGCGACGCCGCCCTCCGCGGCAAGTTCGGCTACATGAGCCCGGAGATGGCCTCGGGCGGGCCGGTCGACCGGCGCTCCGACGTCTTCGCCCTCGGGGTCGTCCTGCACGAGCTCCTCACCGGCGCGCGGCTCTTCACCGGCCCCTCGGAGCTCGCGGTCCTCGAGAAGGTCCGCCGCGCGGAGGTGCCGGCGCCCTCGCGGGTGAACCCGGCCGTGCCGCGGGGGCTCGACGCCGTCGTGCTCCGGGCCCTGGCGCGCGATCCGGCGGAGCGCTTCGGCTGGGCGAGCGAGCTCCGCGACGCGCTCGTGCCCTGGACGCACGCGGGCTCGCCCGCCGGCGATCCCCCCGCGCTGGCGCGCTTCATGGCGCTCGCCTTCCCCGACGAGCTCCGGCGTGAGCTCGACCGCGTCGAGGAGCTCCGCCGGACCGATCGCGCGCCCGCCGAGGAGGTCTCCCCGCCCGAGAAGACCCAGGTCATCGCGCTCAGGCTCGACGAGCTCCCCGCGTCCCCGGTGGTGGACGAGCCTGGCGCCCGGCCCGCGCGGCGGGGCAGGCGCGTCTCGCGCGCGGCCGCGGCGATCGGCGCCGCCGCGGGCCTCGCCTTCGCCGCCTCGCTCGTGCTCGCCGCGACCTCGCCCTCG